>CADBTH010000243.1 GCA_902797495.1 uncultured Ruminococcus sp. | reverse complement strand
GTTGGATTTTCGGCACTTGCCGCATCGATTATAGCCGTACTTGTAACTAACTCGCCGTAAGGAGGAAGCGATGAAAAAGCTTTTGCTATTAGGAATTGTGATCTGCATATCATTGATTTTTTGCGGATGTAATAACAATAAGGAGAACGGCGCTGATACCGCCTATACGGAAAGTATGGTTCAAAACACGGATAACGGCGGTGAAAACTACGTTTCGCCGGACGACGCGTCTCCGTTCGATTCCATAACGTCCGGAACGAGCATAGACGACGCTTATCGTGAGATATGCAGACACGAGAACGTGATGGTGTTCGGGAACGGCTCGGCGGACGTTTTCGCTTCGGATACGGGATATCCACGTTACATTCAGGGACCGTGGTACGCTTTTTACGACGCTGTTGAAGAGGGGAAGGACGCGTCCCTTTACGTCGCGCTTTACATCGAAGAAGAACTCGCAAAGCATTACGGTTTTGACGGCGCTGAACTGATAATGAAGACTGTCCGGTTCGACGGTTCAGAGTATCATTTTACTGAAAAATGCCTCAAATCAGGGAAGGAACGGAGCGGCTCGTTCTCACATCTGCGCACGATCTCAGACGTTCATCCCGTTGCGATCGACTGGACCGAGGTAAGGATGGAGATATGCTATCTCTCGGGAGAGGAGGACACGTCGTTCGACGAGCTGAGAATGGGGGAAGCTCCGCTGTACGAGGAAAGTGAAGAGCGCTTCATCATATTCAGTAACTATTACACCGGGCAGATTTCATCGAGGATCGATAGTATAATCAACGTGCCGTATTATTCTGAGGATATCGACTCTTCGCTAACAGCCGACGAGGCGCTCGACCGCGTCAAGCGGCGCGACGTCGTGGTGTTTGAAGACGGAAAGCTTACCGCGGGAGACATTACGTGGAGCATTTTCTTGAGCGAAGCGAAGCTGAACAATTGTCTCGAGACTGAGGTCATGATCGCAAACTATTACACTCTCGACCGCGATCGCGTCAGCGAGGAGCTTTACGAAGCGGAAAAAGATAATTATCCGATGTTGTATCTGTCCTTACTTGAGTATAACACGGAACGGGACGAGTATACGATCAGGACGAGAGACTACAGAGAAAAAGAATTCGACGACAGTGAAACGTACAAGTATCTCAAAAAGTTCGAGGGAGACCTTCCGTCCGGCGCGCTGTACAAGCACTACACGGAGTATATTCTCGTTGACGACGATACGCTGACGCACGAGGATATAGAGCGCAGTATCTACTCGTCTGATTCCGCGGATTTCGTCAGATCCAGGACGGTGTATTCCGATTTTTATAATTGAGGTGTATGATGGAGAATAAAAAATTCGGGAAGTATTGGCTCTTCTCACTTGCCGGAGCGGTCCTGATCTGCGCTTATCCGATATGGATGGGGATAAAGCTCTTTATCGCAACGTCAGAAAACGGCTACGTTCCGATGGAGGAGTACCCGAAGTATGCAATACCCTACGTGCCGATAGCGGTCGCTCTCATTTTCGGCGTTCTGGTGATGAGGCTCGCGTTCAGACTGTTTGAAAGAAAAGCTTTTCTTGCAGGCTCCGCCGCGTCTCTTATCGCCTTTTATCTGACGGAGCGGATCATGGAGACGAAGATCGTCGTCGCGTCGGAAATACCGCTCGAAAGCTGGCAGATGTCACTGTGCTACGTTCCTCCCGAGGGATACAAAACGAGGGTGTGGAATGCGGTAAACGTTCTCCTCGGAGGATACAGTCCGTGGTTCAAGCTCCACTTCTATATCATTTCCGCGCTTCTGATCCTTGCGCTTCTGAACGGCTTCTACGGATTCGGGAAAATGATAAGGACGGGCGACAGATCGAGAAAGAGCGCGCTCACCGTTCAGTCCGTCTCCGCGGTGTTGTTCCTCGGAATGTGTATATGGGCGTGCTTCACGGCGTTTTACCGCGAAGGAGAACTTGAAGTGTCGGCGCTGTCGGCTGTGCTGATGTCGGCATTCTTCGTGCTGATGGGGTTTACCGCGGGTATATTTACCGCCTCCTTCCTTATAGGAAAGAAGCGTCCCGTATCGGTGTTGATCCCCGCGGCGGTCGCCTCGCTCGTCACTCTCGCGATGTACGTCGGCGAGATGATACTCCTCTCGGGCAACCTTTACCGATTCGGCTCGGGATCCTTCTTCGAGGGAATACCGGGTATTGCGCTCGCCCCGGTCGATATCGCGCTGATACTGCTCTCCGGCCTTCTGACGTGGGCAGTCGCGCGGCTTCTCAACAGAAAAACGGAGACGGCAAATTTTTCCTGACCTATTGATTTTTTCAAAAAATGGAATTATAATATAATCAGCGAAGATCCGATATTTGATTAAGGAGATCGATAAAATGGGTTTTCTGTCTGATTTGTTCAAGAAAGTAAAGGAAGGGATCGACGAGGCGGAAAAGTTTGTCGGCGTTGATGTCGACGGGCAGACGTCTTCCGCTCAGGAGTATGCGCCCGCGCCGGAGCAGGCGAATTCAAGCGAGACGGGGTCGTACTACGACCGCATGCCCGCGGAGGAGTGTCAGTATAATTTCAACGGGACTTACGTAGAGTATTTTGCGAAGATATTCCGCGAG
>CADBTH010000242.1 GCA_902797495.1 uncultured Ruminococcus sp. | reverse complement strand
CGGATACTCGTGATCCGCGTTGACCCTCTCGATAACGGGCTTCGAAACGTCGATATAAGTCACGTCCCAGCCGTCGAGAGAGAAGAGCGGCGCGATGAATCCGCGCCCTATATTTCCTGCGCCGAAAATTACAGCGTTCATATTATACCCTCATTATTCAAACAGCCCCCGCCCGACGGGCGGGAGCTGAATTTCAGTTGGCTTTCGTTTATTTCGTTTCGGGAAGGCTCGCTGCTGCGACGGACTGACCGACGCGGCGGCTCTTCTCGTCGGGGATGTGGAGCTTGATCTTCTCCGTCAGCTCCGGATACTCTGTCGCGAGCACCTCGTTAGCCTTGGCGAGAAGGATCGTTCCGCCCTCTCCGGACGTAACGCGTCCCATAATGAGAACGTGCTTTATGTCGTAGAACTTAGCGTAGTAAGCGATGGCGTATCCGAAGTAAACGCCGATCGTCTCGTAGATCTTTGCGGCGCGCTCGTCGCCTTCTTTCATAAGACCCTGAACGACCTTGAGCTTTTCCGCAGGGGAGAGAGACTCGTCAAGTTCGATACCCGCCGCGGGCGCGAGCTTGATGACTCCGTCCTGGGAGAAGTATTTGACTCCGCAGCCGTAGTCGCCGCTCCACTCGTCGACCATCGCCTCGCGGCAGAAGTCGACCGGGACGAACGCGAGCTCGTTGAGCCAGCCCGTGATGTTGCCGTTGCCGTCGACGTAGCCGCCCGCCTCGGAAGTACCCATGGCGATACCGAGAACGTTCGTGTCGTCGAGGTCCATAGCTCCCGCGAGAGCCGTGACGTCGCCGTCGTTCGCAACTTCGAGCGGAACGTCGCCGATCTCTTTAGCGACGTCGATGTACATGGTCTTGACTTTCTTCTCAAAGTCCTCGTCGGACACCTTGAGGAAGAGGGAAGCGACCATGATCTTGTTGTCGACGTAAACGCCCGCGGAGGAAACTCCGATAGCGTCTACTCTCGGCATATGGGAAGCCGCCGTCTTCATGGCTTCGAGGATCCCGTTGTAGTGGTAGTTCGGGTCGGAGGTGATCTTCGGGAACCATACGACCTCTTCGGAATAGACTGATTCGCCGTCGATGACCGCGGATACCTTTCTGTCGGAGCCGCCGGCGTCAAAGCCTATACGGCATCCGTCGAGGTGACGGCCGATCGAAGCGGAGGCTTCGTGAGTCTCGGGAGCGGGGCACTTCGGGCAGAGAACTTCCACCTCGAAGGGCTTCTCATAGACTCTCGTCATAAAGTCTGCGTCAAACTCGTGCGCGCCGCCTTTGCAGTAATCCGCGGCGAGCTTTTCGCCGATATACTTCGAGCCGTGAACGATGATCTTCCATCCGCCGCGCGTCCAGAGCATCGTTTTGATGATCCTCTCGGCGACGGCGTAGTTTTCTTCGTCGTGACCCGTTCCGTCAGCATATATGTCGAGCGCGTAAGTGGAGACGTATCCCTTGTTTCTCTCGACGCCTATCGTAAGTCTTGCTTTTTCGTCAGCCGAAGCGACTTTCTTCGCATAGTCGTCGAGGACGACTGCCATCGGCTGAAATTTAGGATCAAGAACAGCTTTGATCATTTTATGAGTTCCTTTCGGACAGATTATTTATAATCAGAGGGGCTTGTACTCTGTCAGCTCGCTTGCCGCGTCTTCGTCGAGAACGAATACTACGTTCTTTCTGAGCTGAAGCACGGAAGCCTGGCACCACGGGGTAACTTCGCCTTCGAGAGCGTCCTTGATAGCTTTTGCCTTGTTCTTGCCGTTTGCAACGAGAACGATCTGCTTTGCGTTCATGATCGCCTTGATGCCCATGGATAGAGCCTTGCGCGGCACTTCGTCGGCGTTGTTGAACAGACGGGAGTTGGCGTCGATCGTGTTTTCGGTGAGCGTAACTACGTGAGTACCCATGATGAACTTGTCGCCGGGTTCATTGAAGCCGATGTGTCCGTTTCTGCCGATGCCGAGGACCTGAAGGTCAACGTTGCCTGCGGCTTCGATCGCTTCGTCGTAAGCGGCGCACTCAGCGTCCGGATCCTCTGCGAGACCGTTGAGGAGGTGAGTCTCAGCCATATCTATGTTGACTTTGTTGAAAAGGTACTTGTTCATGAAGTATCTGTAGCTCTGATCGTGCTCGGGAGCTATCGGATAGTACTCGTCGAGGTTGTATGTG
>CADBTH010000241.1 GCA_902797495.1 uncultured Ruminococcus sp. | reverse complement strand
GGCTGGGTCGATTGCTTTGAAAAAGCAGAGCTTGTTGATACGCTCTTCTGCGGAGGTATCAGCGATGCAGGTGAGGCCGAGCAGCATCAAGCCAAGTTGGAGGAAGCGTATGAATTTGGTCGTTGTCTCAAATAATAGAATCCTTTTGCTACCATTGCACTTTGCTGCGATTCATCCGCTCTGACACAAAATCATTGTATTTTGCTTTCAAATATGATATAATGCAGCTGAATCGAGGTGATGATATGGAGATCAAAGCTAAAACCAAGCTTGATTTTGAAGCGGCGAAGGCGCTCGCTCACGTCTCTTTGTACAGAAAGAAAAATCCTAAGAAGTCGTTTGCTCTGTGGTGCGCGCTCTGCCTGATCCTTGCGTGCCTCGTCGTCGCCTCCGCGATATGGTTCAAGGACTGGAAAACGTTCGTTTATCCGGCGATAGCGCTCGCGCTTCTCTTCTTCATGAACGCGTTTACGTATTATATCATTCCGAGGATACAGTATAAATCTCTCTCGAAATTGAAGGACGTCGAAAACGAATACGTTTTCACGGACGACGCGCTCAAGGTTTTGACTCGGAACGAGAGTTATTCCGGGGTGTCGGAAATGAAGTACGGTCTGTTCGTAAAGGCTTACGAGACCTCGGAGTATTTCTTCCTCTTTCAGACGAACAGCAACGTCTTCGTCATTGACAAGTCGTCGCTCGAGGGCGGCGGTCCCGAGGACGTAAGAGGTATATTGAAGCCTTACCTGAAGAGAAACTACTTTAAATGCAGATATTGAAAAAAGCCCCGATCGGGGCTTTTTTCTTTACTTTGCGTTGGCGCAGTGAGAGACGATGAAGTTGTAAACGAACTCGTAGTCTTCCGGCGCGGCGTATACCTGATTGTGATTCAGCGTCGCGTTGACTTTGATAAGATTGCGCCGCGGATATCTCTTCACCTTTTTGACCTTGGAGAAGTCGGAATACATACTTGTCCTTTGAGAAGCGACGCCGGCTCCCGCCATGCCGAAGTTGCCGGATGCGAGTCCGATCACCGCGGCGGCTTCGCCGATACCCCGCGCCCTTTCAGCCTGGCGCGCCGTCTGAATGTGATTGACTCCCTTGTCGTCCATCTCGAAGATGACGCTGTACTTTCCTCCCATGATCGCCGCGTAGATCAGATAACCGATACCGACGACCGCGATCATACCGATGAGGATGAAGCCGAAGATCTTGAGATAGCCCAAAAACTCTTCGCGGAAGAAGTCGCTGCTCTCCGTCGCGCCGAGGATGATGAGAAAAGCGAAGATGCCGAGGAAAATGAAGAAGAATATCTTGAGGATGAGTAAAAAAACGGTCGGATCCTTGAAAAGACTGTATTCATACGACCAGCGGTACTTTCCGTCTTCGCTCAGCGCGACTCTTCTGCCGATAGAATCACGCTCCCTGATATAGTCGTTCATTGAAGCCTCCTTATTCTTTATTTCAAAAATTCTTTAAAATATTCTATGTTATCCGCGCAGGGAGCAAGTTCTCCGGACTCCTCTTTTTTGACGATCCCGACGATACGGTCGTTGATCGGCGTCGGAACGCCGTATTTTCTTCCGTATTCGCAGACGACTCCGTTGATGGCGTCGATCTCGCACCGTTTTCCGTTTCTTATGTCCTGAAGCATGGACGGTACGATCCCGACGTGTTTTTTCATGGCGATGGGTACCAGAAGCTCCGATATTTTGCGCTTGAGGGCGCCCTTGTAATAGAATAGCTTCGTGACGTCCTTACCCTGCACCGGAGCGAACCCGACTCCCGCAGCGTGACCCACGTCGATGCATTCCTTCATGCATCTGACGGCGATCTTCCTCGGTATCGCCTTTTCGCTAACGTCGCCGAACGTGCCGCCGACGACCGTTCCGAGACCGGAATAAGTCGCGTTGATCAGAAGCTTCGACCATCTCGCGCCTATCAGATTCTCTTCGATCCCGACCGGGCACATTTTTTCGAGCAGGGCTTTTACCTTGTCGAGTTTTTCCTTCGCGACGCCCTTCATGCCTCCCATGTGGAAAGTGAGGGCGGCGGGGTCGCTCGTCAGCTCCGAGACTCCCGGCGCCGTAAGCGCGGCGCCCCATTCCACGACGACGCCGACCGTTCGGTCTTCGCCGACGACCTCGGCGATCCCCGGCTCGGGGATGCCGTTCTGAAGCGTGGCGACGACGCCGTCGTGCGCGAGCATGGGCTTCAGAAATTCCACGACTTCGCGGTTGTATAGCTGTTTCGTCATGAGAAATATGACGTCGTAAGGGCCCGTCATCTCGTCCGGAAAGACAGCTTTTACGGGGACTTTGAAGTCTACCGTTCCCGTTATATGAGCGCCGTTTTCCCTGAGGGCTTCGACGTGAGCCCGGTTTCTGTTTACAAGCTCGATATCCGTTCCGTTTTTCGTAAGGTAAGCGCCGAGCACCGTTCCGAGCGAGCCCGCGCCGTAAATCGCACATTTCATGTATTGTACCGTCCGTTTTGATCTGTCAACAGTTTACCATGCGGTTATTAATAAATCAAGTCCGCCATTTATACTTTTGCCGGAATGGAGCAGGTGAATATCACTTTTCCGTCGCGGCACTCCGCGGCGATCTCTCCTCCGTGCAACGTGACTATCGCTTTCGCTATGGCGAGTCCGAGGCCGTAGTGTCCTCCCTCGCCCTCTCTCGCTTCGTCCACTCTGTAGAAGCGTTCGAACAGGTGCTCGAGCTTTTCGCGCGGTATCTCGTCGCCCGCGTTTTCTACTGTCAGCACCGCGTTCTTATGCTCTTTTTTGAGGGATATATCGATGTCGCCCGTTCCATGCCTCATCGCGTTATCGAGCAGGATCGACACGAGCTGGCTCAGTCTGTCTGCGTTGCCTACGACGAACACGCCCTCCGTGATAGCGCTCTTCAGTTCGAGCCCTTGTTCAAAAGCCGCGCTCTCGAAGGGAAGCACGTCGCCGAGCACCAGGCGGGAGAGGTCTACCTCTGTCTTCTCCTCCTTTGCCTGTTCGGCGCGGGACAGAGACAGAAGCTCGCCGACGAGCCGTCCCATTCTTTCATTTTCATATACTATATTCGATAACCACTCGTCGTCGCCGATCTTTCTTGAGAGGAGCTCGGCGTTCGCGGCGACGACGGAGACCGGAGTTTTCAGCTCGTGACCCGCGTCGGATATGAAGCGGCGCTGTCTCTCGTCGTTCTCCTCGAGCGGCTTTACGATCTTCTTTGAAACGGGGATCGAGATCAGCGTGAGGACAACGATAGCCGCCGCTCCGACGATCAGGATATTCTTGAGAAGAGTCGTCATGTTCTTGTCCGAGACCGTGCTGTCGAGGAATGCGACGAGAGTATATCCGTCCTTCTCTTCGATCCTGTACATAAGATTGTCGGTTTCTCCCGACTTCTTGCCGGAATCCAAAAGCTCGCGCGCAGTCTGCGTCAGCTCTTCGTCGCTTGAAAACCAGTCTGTCTCACGGTCGACCGCGATCACCTCTCCGTCATCGGAGAACGCGACGGAATAAAAGGTCGTAAGGCGGTATTCGTGCTCGTCGCGCCTCTTGTCGACGACTCCTCTGTCGGGGTCTTCGGGAAGCCCCTC
>CADBTH010000240.1 GCA_902797495.1 uncultured Ruminococcus sp. | reverse complement strand
TTATCCCCAAAGTCAATAGGTTTTTCGAAAAAATCGAACATTTGTTCTCGGCATAATATATTAATGAAGAAAAAGAAAAGCGGCGGTTTTACGACCGCCGCAGCTTGAATCGTTATTCATAATATTCTCCGGCAAGAATCCGCTTAATGAACCTGAAGTCTTTCATATCGATTTTGCCGTCCCGGTTTACGTCTGCGTTTGCTGTAGAAAAACAATCGGCTTTTATTGAGTCGGCAATAAACTGCTCAGCATATCTTTCATTTTTTGTAAAGTCCTTTTAAAGATTTTTGAAAAGGGGTTCGGGGAAAAGCTTTTGCAAAAGTTTTTCCCCGAAGAACCATCACGCCGCATTATCTATCCTGACTATCCCAACCGTAGCGTCGTCGGGGCGGCGGCAGCGGCGGCTGCCGAGAGCGACCGTCCTTGCCGCGTCGGGCAGATTTTTCGACGCGAGCTCCCCGCTCACGAGAAGGTCGTAGAACCACGCCGAATCGTCGTCCGCCGGGATAACTCCGTCCGAGACCATCACGACGCGGTCGCCCGGGGCGAGACGGAAGGAGACAGACTTCGCGACGAGGCGGTCGAGGATGCCGACGGGAGAGGCCTCGCATTCTATTTTGAATAGGCGCTCTCCGCGCAGAACGAACGAGGGTGCCGCGCCGCACTTGTAGAAGACCGCGTCCCCGCCGTAGGGATCGACCTTTAAAAGATCCACCGTCGACGAGCACTCGAGACGGCGGCGCCTCGAAAAATCGTTCAGCATCTCGAGGGAGGTCGGAACGTCGCACCCCGCGCCTATCATCTTCTCAAGAAAGAGGGCGGAGACCTTCGCGGTCAGAGCCGCGTCGCCGCCGCTCCCCATTCCGTCGCAGATCAGAAGACAGAAGTCTCCGTCCGACGTCTTGAACGAAGCGATGCGGTCGCCGTTCGCGATCCCCGCCGAGCCCTCCGTACTGTACTCGCCGTGAAGAACGTCGTAACGGCGGCGGCACTCGGAGAACATATTGAGCTTGTCGTAATCTATCGTCATCTCCGGCTCCGTGAGAGGCGCGCCGACCGCCTCCTCCGCGATGGCGCGAAGATCCTCCGCGCCGCAGGTAAGATCCCTGACCGTGAAGCCGCGGATATAGACCTGAGGACGGCGCGCTCCGTAAACGCTCAGAGTCTCGTAAGTTATCCCCTCTTCGGACAGGCGGGAGGCGAGACGGTCGGAGAGGTCTTCGTTTCTCTCACACTCCTCGTCCGCGCTCTTTACGCACTCGGATATCATTTTCGATATCCCGGCGTAATCGGCCGCGGCGGCGGCCGTGCCGTCTTCGCGCAGAGCGCTTTTTATAAGCTGACGGTATGAGTAGTTTATCCCCGAGATTATCGGGTCTACCGATGGGCATCCCCTCACCATAGTCTGCGGAAGAGACGAGATGTCGAGCGTCCCGCCGCTTACCAGCGCGGACGCGGCGCGCCTTATCACCTCTCCGTCGGCGAACGATTCTCTAGCGTGGCAGACAGGACGCTTCGGGCAGACCTCGCAGTAGCCCAGGAAAACGTCTTCACACATATAATATATCTCCGAGCGGTCGGGCTTCGAGAGACGTTCCGAGAGGTTCGTAAAGACGCGCGACAGGCTCTTCATCGCGTGCGATACCCTCATCATCCGCTCTCCGACTGTCCGCCCCGCTCCGACGGAGAGCGCGTTTTCGGGCACAGCTTCAAACAGAGCCGCCTCGCGGCGGATAACGTTCATCCTCGCCGCGGGATAAAAGAGCGCGGCGGACAGAATGAATTCGGGAAGGGCGTCGGAGATCGCGGAGATCCCGCTCGAAAAAAGAGCCCAGCTCATGCCGAGGACGGTCGACACGACCGCGGAGGCGCCGGAGGAATAGACTCCGAGCGCGCCCGAACACATTGCCGCAAGAGGAAACGCTCCGAAGAGCGCGGGAGGCGCGCCGAAGCCCGCGAGGGCGGCGATCAGCGCGCCGTCCGCAACGCCGAGAGAGTATCCCGCCGCAAGGGAGGCGGTGACGGCGACGATGACGGACAGGGATATACCCCCGACCGACACGCCTTTAAGAGCGAGTACGGGCGCGAACAGAAGCGCCCCGAAGCCCGCTTTCCTCAGCGCGGGATTCGCCGACGGATCGGTGAGAGCCGAGTACGCACAGCACAACAGCGGGGTAACGACGGCTCCCAGGATCGTCCCGAAAACGTCGTACCACGGGTTCGTTCCCGCGAGGACGTTCGCCATACCGAGGATCAGAGCGGCGCAGAGCGCGACGAGAATTCTCACGTGCGGCGCGGTGTTGAACGAAGAATTCAGCTTGATAAAGCCCGGGTTTCCCGAGAGGCGCGGCAGTTTTCCTGACGAGCCGAAGAGCAGGTCGCGCGAGCTGCCGAGCGCCCTCGTCTTAACGGTCCCGAGCGCGCCGGCGGCGAGGCGGAAGGAAAAAATACCGATCGCCGTGAAAATGAACGGCACGGCGGCGCGCCCGAGGCGAAGAGCCGAGAAGAGCATCCCGGCGAGTATCGCGCTCGCGGAGGCGAGGGAGGGAGATGCCGAGAGCAGCGCGGGGCCTATCGGCAGCGACCCGAGCGCGAGCGGGGAGGCGGAGACCGCGAAGGAGAAGAGGGCGGTCGCAAAGAGCGGAAGAAGAGCCTTTGAAGTCACGACGATCCCGCGGGGGGAGACGCCTGCGCGGGCGACTCCATCGGAAAGAGGTCTCTCTTCCGCCGCGCCGTCCGCGGGGATAAAACGCCTGATAAACGAAATGATGCCGCGCCGCGGTTTTACGTCCGTTTTTTTGTTCATAAAGCAAGTCCCTTTTCAATGAGTATTTGTGTCGCCTATTCTACTATCCTTATGAAAAGAGAGGAGTCGATATGCGGATGTTTTTTTATGACGGCGCCGCTCAAAAAAACGCCGATGCGGCGTCAGCGGCGGGAACAAAAAAATTTCCCGTGCGTTTCCGCTCGCCGCCGCGCGGAAAATACACGGGAAAAGTGTTATTTGCGATGAAAAATCAGAACTTCGAGATCGGGATGTCCGGATCCTCGTCGGATTTTTCGATAGATTTGATCAGAACGTAATAGCTGACGCGGTCGTTGACTTTCACAAGAACGCGGTCGCCCTCTTTTTTGCCCATCAGCGCAAGCCCAAGAGGACTCTCCTTCGAGATGAAGTCGGAGAGCACGTCGTTGCGGAGAGTCGTGACGAGGCGGATCGTACGCTCCTCGCCGTCGTCTTCATAATAGATCGTTACCTTGTCAAAGAGCCCGACGGCGTCGGACGCGGAATCGTCTTCGATGATGACGGCAGTCCTGATCATATTTTCAAGATACTCTATGCGGCTGTTGTTTCTGTTGAATTCGCGCCTCGCGCTTCTGTATTCGTCGTTTTCGCTGAGGTCTCCGAGCTCCTTCGCCGCCCTTACGTTTTCGCGGAGCGAGGCGTTCCTCGCCTTTCTCTCGTCGATCTCCTCCTGCATTTTCCTGATGTCTACCTTAGTCAGTTCGTCGTGCATATCACACCTCCTGTGTCAGCCGTCTATACTTATCCTTGTGACGGTATATCCTTCTTTTTCGAGAAGCGAGACGATCCCGTCTTCTCCGACCATATGTCCCGCTCCGACCGCGAAGAAAACGGTGTCTCCGCTTTTAACGTATTCCGCCGCCTTTTCCGCCATTCCGACGTTGCGCTCGCCGATCAGCTTTCTGTTGTAGTCTTCGACCATGGCGCGCTCTTCTTCGGTCAGCTCGTCCCCGCCTTCGCCGGGCGTCTCGTCCGCCGTATCGGCGAGAGCGTCTTCGTCGCCTGTGAGCCACGCGGTATAGAGTCCTTCGAGCTCCTTCCCGTAGTCCTCGTACGACACATCCAGCAGCTCCCCGATCATGAGCTCGTACAACTCGTCGGGAAAAGACGTGAGAAGACCCAGCTGGAACGATCCGGATTCGACTTCGAGTATCGGCATCCCCGCGTCGTACGCGTTCGAGATCAGCATCTGATCGACGCCGAACTCCGTCGAAAGAGACGAGTTTTCGACGTAAACGTTCTCAAGAAGAGAGAACCACATCGCCGGTTTGTAGTATCTGAAAGCGCTCATGTACGTCTCCGCGTCCGAGAGCGTCTTCTTCATTCTTTTATAAAGCTCCTCCGGCAAATGATCGTCTATCTTCGAGCCGTCGGTGTAGATCATTTTTCCGGCGTCCGCGGAAAGAGCTGCGACGTCGCTTTCGTAGGCTACCGTGTCGAACTCGACCGCGAGCGCGTCGCATGAGGAGATGATCCCGCCGAGTCTTTCGACTACCTCTTCCGCCCGCTCGTCGCAGGCGTGCATCGTCCCGAAAAGGTAGAGCGTGTGTCCGTCGCCGTCGGTCACGCGCCAGATGAGAGGATCGGCGTCGACCTCGGGAAGCGGAGAGAGAGTCTCCGCGGGCACTTCGGTCT
>CADBTH010000239.1 GCA_902797495.1 uncultured Ruminococcus sp. | reverse complement strand
GAGCGCGGAAGAGCGCGAAACGCGCGGGTTGACCTCGATAACGGCGTAATCAAAGCTGTTCGGATCGAGCGCGAACTGGCAGTTGCACCCGCCGACGATCCCTATCGCCTCGATCATTTCGAGAGCCGCGGTGCGGAGCATCTGGTACTCCCTGTTCGCAAGGGTCAGCGCCGGGGCGACGACGACCGAGTCTCCGGTGTGGACGCCGACCGGGTCGACGTTTTCCATCGAGCATATCGCGATCACGTTGCCGACAGAGTCCCTCATCGTCTCAAACTCGATCTCCTTCCAGCCGGAGATACATTTTTCGACGAGTATCTGAGTTATCGGCGAGAGGTCGAGTCCGGTCTTTGCGATAGTGCGAAACTCGCTCTCTTCGTAAGCGATGCCGCCGCCCGAGCCGCCGAGCGTGTAAGCGGGACGAACGATCACGGGGTATCCGATCTTATCCGCCGCCGCGACGGCGTCCTCAAGATTTTCCGCGATCTCCGACGGTACCGTCGGCTGACCGATATCTCTCATCAGGTCGCGGAAGAGCTCGCGGTCCTCCGCCTTCGCTATCGCATCGGCCCCCGTTCCGAGGAGTTTTACTCCGTATTTTTCGAGAGTCCCGTTTCTGTAAAGCTCCGTCGCGATCGTCAGACCGCTCTGTCCTCCGAGCCCCGCGAGAAGCCCGTCCGGCCGCTCTTTTTCAATCACCCTCGCGACGGTCTCGGAGTTGAGCGCCTCGAGATATATCTCGTCCGCGAGGTTTTTGTCAGTCATTATCGTCGCGGGATTCGAGTTGACGAGGACCACGTCGAGCCCCTCCTCGCGGAGTACGCGGCACGCCTGCGCGCCTGCGTAGTCGAACTCCGCCGCCTGCCCTATAACGATCGGCCCCGAGCCGATGACAAGCACTTTTCGAATTGACGTGTCCTTAGGCAAGGTCGTCACCTCCCATTATCCCGATGAATTTGTCGAACAGGAATTCCGTGTCGCGCGGGCCGGCGTTCGCCTCGGGGTGGAACTGCACCGAGAAGCACCTTTTCCCGGGGTAGTCCATGCCCTCGGAGCTGCCGTCGTTCGCGTTGTAAAAGCTCTCGCGGCCGACGCCTTTAAGGCTGTCCTTGATAACGGCATAGCCGTGATTCTGGCTCGTTATGAAGGTCCTCGCACCGTCTGTCTCCTTTACGGGCTGATTCGCTCCGCGGTGTCCGAACTTCAGCTTTTCCGTGTCCCCTCCCATGGCGAGGGCGAGGAGCTGGTGACCGAGGCATATACCGAATATCGGGATCTTTCCGATAAGGTTTGCGACGGTCTCTATCCGGGCGGGATTCACCTTCGGATCTCCCGGGCCGTTTGAGAGCATAACTCCGTCCGGCGACAGGGCGAGTATCTCTTCGGCGGTCGAATCCGCTCCGATCTCAACGACCTCGCACCCCCTCTTTCGCAGGCAGTTTATTATGTTCCCCTTCGCGCCGTAATCGACGAGCGCGACCGTGTATTTTTTATCCCCCTCGGCGGGATATACCTTCGTTGATGAAGTCGTGACCTCCGACACCGCGTCGCCGACGGAATACGACTTGATCCCGTCGTCAAAGTCGGGAGAGAACGATATCTTCGCGTTCATGACGCCGCAGTCTCTGATTATCTTCGTGATGCGCCTCGTGTCGACCCCGCAGATGCAGGGGATACCCTGTTCCTTGAGGAATGACGAAAGGTCGCCTTCGGAGCGGAAGTTCGACGGCGCGTCGCAGATCTCGCGGACGACGTATCCCCTGACCGCGCTCTTTCCCTCGAAGTCCTCGGATATCACTCCGTAATTCCCGATCATGGGAAAAGTCTGTACGACTGTCTGCCCCGCGTACGACGGGTCGGTCAGAGTCTCGAGGTAGCCGACGGTCCCCGTCGTGAATACTATCTCGCCGACGCTCTCGACGTCCGCGCCGACAGAGATGCCCTCGAAGACCTCTCCGTTTTCAAGTATCAGATACGCCTTTTTCATATCCCACCTCAAAGAGTTGCGGCGATCACCGCTTTTATCGTGTGCATCCTGTTTTCAGCCTCGTCGAATACGATAGACGCTTCGCTCTCGAACACCTCGTCCGTCACTTCCATGCAGTCGATGCCGTACTTTTCGAACATCTCTTTCCCCTTCGCCGTCTTCAGATCGTGGAATGACGGCAGGCAATGCATAAAGAACGCCCCGGGCTTCGCCATCGCCATGATCTCGGATGTCACGCGGTAGGATATGAGGTCGCGTATCCTCTCCTCCCACACTTCTGCCGGCTCTCCCATCGAGACCCAGACGTCCGTGTAAACGACGTCGGCTCCCTTGAGCGCGGTCGCGGGATCCTCTTCAAACTCTATCGAGCCGCCCGTCGTCTTTGCGATCGCGCGGCACTCTTCCGCGAGCTCTCCCTCCGGGAAATATTTTTCCGGAGCGCACGCGACGAAATGCATTCCCATCTTCGCGCAGCCCGCCATGAGGGAGTTGCCCATGTTGTACCTCGCGTCGCCGAGATAGACGAGCTTTACGCCCTTGAGGCTTCCGACGTGTTCTTTTATCGTCATGAGGTCGGCGAGCACCTGAGTCGGGTGAAATTCGTTCGTCAGTCCGTTCCACACGGGAACTCCCGACTTTTCGGCGAGCTCTTCGACGGTCTCCTGACCGAATCCGCGGTACTCGATCCCGTCGAACATCCTGCCGAGCACCCTCGCGGTGTCGGCGATCGACTCCTTCTTTCCTATCTGCGAGCCGTACGGATCGAGGTAGACCGGGTGTATCCCGAGGTCTGACGCCGCGACTTCAAACGCACAGCGCGTCCTCGTGCTCGTCTTCTCGAATATCAGCGCAATATTCTTACCCTCGCACAGTCTGTGCGGCACGCCCGCCTTCTTTTTGGCTTTCAGTTCGGATGCGAGGTCGAGTAACCCTTCGATCTCTTCGGTCGTAAAATCAAGCAGTTTCAAAAAGCTCTTTCCTTTGATATCCATAACTGTCTCCGATGTATGTTTTTTCAGAATCAATGTATATTTATACGCTAATTATACGCTGTTTCTTATAAAAAGTCAACAGTTATAAAGGATTTTTGGATGGCTCGGCTAATATATATGCAAATTAAAAGGGAAACGGCTTCCCGTTTCCCCGTGTTTTGTATATTTTGACGTTCAGTCGGTGACTCTGACGGTCACTTTTCCCGAAAGCTTATCCGCGGGAATAAAGCAGACGGGCACACCCATCAGTTCGTCGAACGACTCTTCATACTCCGCGCCGTCGATCTCGATGCGCCGCGAGCCCTCGCCGCGGTCTTCGTACGTCAGAGTGAAATCCGTGTCCCTGATCTTCATGCGGATCTCTCCGCTCTTTGCGGGGAAAAACTTCGGAGTCTGTATGCGCACGCCGTCGAGCGTCGGATAGATACCGAATCCGTAGCGCACCGTCTCTTTCACGAGCACGCAGCCGGAGCCCGTGTGCCAATCGCTGAGCGAATCGCCGTCGATGAAGTATTCTTCGTTCTCGCAGTAGGAGTTCGGCATCACGAACGAAGTGAGCGTAGCGTTTTTGTGAGTGATCACGACGGACTTTTCAAGCTCCTCCCACGCACGGCGGCTCTCGCCGAGCGCGAAGAGCGCCATCGTTCCGAACAGACTGCAGTGAACGTACGCGCAGGCGTTCTCGTAAGTGCCGGGAAGTATCTCCTTTATCCTTCCGACTCCCTCCGACTCCTTGGAGAACGGAACGTCGAAGGTCTTAAGCCCGTATTTTGACGATACCGCGTCGACGCACTCCATGATCGCGCTCTTGAGCGACGGGTCGCGCTCAATATATCCGGTGATCGCCCAGAAGGAGTTCGGGGTCAGGCTGGATCTGTCCTTGCCGTCGGGGTCGCGGAACGATCCGACCTTGTACGACACCTTGTCTCCCCAGCCGTGGATTATGCGGCGTCGGCCGTCGGCTGAAACGTCCACAGCGTATTTGTCGAGCCCGCGCTCGATCCCGTCGATCGCAGTTTTGTACTTTTCGATAAGGTCGCCGTATCCGCCGACGTGCTCCAAAATCTCCGTC
>CADBTH010000238.1 GCA_902797495.1 uncultured Ruminococcus sp. | reverse complement strand
TCCTCGTCCATCGGCATCGTGAAGGGGTGGTGCATCGCGTAGAATCTGCCGTCTTCCTCGCTGTACTCAAGGAGCGGGAATTCGGTCACCCACAGGAAATTGAATTTAGTCTTGTCTATCATGCCGAGTTTCTTCGCGACGCGGCATCTGAGCGCGCCGAGAGAATCAAACACGACTTTGTTTTTAGCGGCGACGACGAGGAGAAGGTCTCCCGCTTCGCACTCCGCTTTTGCGAGGATCGCGGCGATCTCGTCCTCCGTGAGGAATTTCGCAAAGGAGGAGGAGACGGCGTCCGCGCCGTACTTGTACCACGCAAGTCCCTTCGCGCCGTAGCTCTTCACGAACTCGACGAGCGCGTCGATCTCTTTGCGGGACATGGAAGCGCCGCCCTTGACGTTGATCGCGCGGACGGACCCGCCGTCGGCGACGGCGCCTGCGAAGACCGCGAAACCGCAGTTTCTGACGGTCTCGGTGAGGTCGCAAAGCTCCATGCCGAAGCGCGTGTCGGGCTTATCCGAGCCGTAGCGCTCCATAGCCTCGTGCCACGTCATGCGCGGGAAGGGAGTCTCGAGGGGCATCTTCATGAATTTTTCGAAGACCGTCTTTATAAAGCCCTCGTTGATCTCGATGATGTCGTCCTCCGTGACGAAGGAGAGCTCCATATCGATCTGAGTGAACTCGGGCTGGCGGTCTGCTCTGAGGTCCTCGTCCCTGAAGCATCTTGCGATCTGTATGTAGCGGTCAAAGCCGGAGCACATCAGAAGCTGCTTGTAGAGCTGGGGGGACTGGGGAAGAGCGTAGAATTTACCCGGATGGACGCGGCTCGGCACAAGGTAGTCGCGCGCGCCTTCGGGAGTGGGCTTGATCAGATCGGGGGTCTCGATCTCGATAAAGCCGTTGTCTGTGAAATAGTTTCTCGCGATCTTGCAGATCTCGCTTCTTGCGATGATGTTTCTCTGCATATCGGGACGGCGGAGGTCAAGATAGCGATGGGTGAGTCTGAGCTCGCTCTTGACGTCGCTGTTTTCGACGATCGCGAACGGAGGGGTCTTCGCTTCGGCGAGGACCTTGAACGAATCGACGGCGATCTCGACGTCTCCCGTCTTCATGTTCGGGTTGACCGCTCCCTCGCCTCTTTCGCGAACGACGCCGCGCGCCGCGACGACGTATTCGGAGCGAACCGTGAAGGCGAGATCGAAATCCGTCTTGTCGGAGTTTTCGTCGAACGCGAGCTGAACGATACCCGTTCTGTCGCGCAAATCGACGAATATAAGGCTGCCCAGGTCGCGCTGCTTCTGTACCCAGCCGACGACGGAGACTCTCTCCCCGACGTTCTCTTTAGTCAGTGTTCCGCAGTAATGCGTTCTTCTGTCACTTTTTTCAAAATTGCTCATTTAAACACGTCCTTTCGCGCCTTATTTTTCAAATCAGTTCGGCGATCTTTTCAAGCTCGACCTCGCTCTGGGAGTTCTCGCCGATCTCTCCCGTCATCGTACGCAGATTAGCGCGCCCCGATTCGAGCTCGGAGTCTCCGACGATGAGCACCTTGAGCGCTCCCGCCTTGTCCGCGTATTTCATCTGCGCCTTGAGCGAACGTCCCACCGTGTCGCACTCCGCGTATATGCCGGACGAGCGCAGGCGGTACACTTCGGACTGCGCCCAGATCTGCGCCGCTTCCCCGAGGGAAGCGATGTAGAGGCGGGGTGTTTCGGGGGACGGGATCTCGACTCCCGACTCCTCCATCGCGAGAAGAACTCTCGTGATGCCCATGCCGAAGCCGCATGCGGGGAGCGCGGGGCCGCCCAGTTCTTTAACGAGTCCGTCGTAACGGCCGCCTCCGCAGACGGTGCTTTGCGCGCCTATCCCTTCGGCTATGAACTCGAAAACTGTCTTCGTATAGTAGTCAAGACCCCTGACGATCATAGGGTCGATCTTGTAATTTATGCCCGCGGCGTTGAGCGTCGCGGTGAGCTTGTTCATGTGTGCGGAGCACTCCTCGCAGAGGAAGTCCACCGTCTTCGGCGCGCCCTGCGCCACTTTCTTACACGACTCGTTCTTGCAGTCGAGCACGCGCAGAGGGTTATTTACCATCCTCGTGCGGCAGGTCTCGCAGAGGCTCTCCTCGTTCGCCTTGAGATAGGAGACGAGCGCCTCGCGGTACTTCGGGCGGCAGGCGGGGCATCCGATCGAGTTTATATGCAGAACGATCCCCTTTATGCCGAGCTCGCGAAGCGCCGTGTCCGCGAGCGAGATGACCGTGAAGTCAGCCGACGCGTCGGCGGAGCCGAAAACTTCAGTTCCGAACTGGAAGAACTCGCGGCTCCTTCCCGCCTGGGGCTTCTCGTATCTGAAGCAGTTGATAAGATAATCGAGCTTTATGGGATACGTGTCGCCGCATCTGCCGTTCTCGATCAGCGCGCGCACTACCGACGCCGTTCCCTCGGGACGGAGCGCGAAAGTCTTGCCCTCGCGGTCCTCGAACGTGTACATCTCCTTCTGTACTACGTCCGTTCCCTCGCCGACGCCCCTCTGAAAGAGCGAGAGCTCCTCGAAAGTGGGAGTCCTGATCTCGGAGAATCCGAAGCGCGAAGCGACCGACTTCAGCTTCCTCTCGACGTACTGCCACTTATATATATCGGGCGCCATGATGTCCATGGTCCCTCTCGGTTTCCTTATATTTTCCATAATTATCACCTTTTCGTCCAAACTATTTATTTATTATATCAAACGAACTGAATATAGTCAATATACTTTTTTAATAAAAATGCGCCGCGCGGCGACCCGCGCGGCGTGGATTTTGCTATGCGGGGGAAAACTTTTTGAAAAAAGTTTTCCCCCTGCACCCTCTTTCAAAAACTTTTGAGAGGGGTTTACAGCGCGTAAAGACACAGTGACGTCTCCTGCATGCGGCTCCCTAAACGGGAGCCGTCAGAGCGAAGACAAACCTGGTACAACGGCAATGATGATAAGAATCAAACGCTGAAAACAAACAGAAATAAAATACATCATAAACATAGGTGGCGGGCAAAATGCCCGCCGTCATTGCCTTTCGACGATCACAACGCTCGACGTATTAATATACGCCTCACGC
>CADBTH010000237.1 GCA_902797495.1 uncultured Ruminococcus sp. | reverse complement strand
GAGCTGACGGGAGATGCACCAGTCGCGGATGTTCTCCATCCAGTGGAAGTAGTTCTTGTCGAATCTCTCGGGAACGAACTTTATCCTTCCGTCGCGCACAGCCTCGATAGCAGGCTTCGCCAGAGGCTCCATCTTCACGAACCACTGAAGGGAAGCGCGCGGCTCGACCGTCGTTCCGCAGCGGTAGCACGTTCCCACGTTGTGCTCGTGATCCTCAACGCTGATGAGGTATCCCTGCTCCTCGAGATCTGCGACGATCGCCTTTCTCGCCTCGTATCTGTCCATCCCCGCGTACTTCGGGTAGTTGTCCGTGATCTTCGCGTCGGGAGTCAGCATATCCTCGAGCGGCAGGTTATGACGCTTGCCCACCTCGAAGTCGTTCGGGTCGTGAGCGGGCGTGATCTTAACACAGCCCGTACCGAAGTCCATCTCGACGTACTCGTCCGCAACGACGGGTATCTTCCTTCCCACCAGCGGGAGGATGAGCGTCTTGCCGACGATGCTCTTATATCTCTCGTCGTCCGGATGAACGGCTACCGCCGTGTCTCCGAGAAGAGTCTCGGGTCTTGTCGTCGCGATCTCAACGTAACCGCTCCCGTCCTCGAACGGGTATCTGATGTGCCAGAAATGTCCCGGCTGAGTCTCGTATTCCACCTCGGCGTCGGAGATCGACGTCAGACAGTGAGGACACCAGTTGATTATCCTCTTGCCGCGGTAGATAAGTCCCTTGTTGTAAAGGCGCATGAACACCTCGCGCACCGCCTCGGAGCAGCCTTCGTCCAGGGTGAAGCGCTCGCGCGTCCAGTCGCAGGAGGAGCCCATCTTCTTGAGCTGTTCGATGATCCTGCCGCCGTATTTCGCCTTCCAGTCCCACGCGCGCTCGAGGAATCCCTCGCGCCCCACGTCGTCCTTGGAAAGCCCCTCTTTCTTCATCGCCTCGACGATCTTCGCCTCCGTCGCGATCGACGCGTGGTCGGTGCCGGGGAGCCAGAGTGTGGAGAAGCCCTTCATCCTCTTGAACCTTATCAGAATATCTTGAAGGGTGTTGTCGAGAGCGTGCCCCATGTGGAGCTGTCCCGTTATGTTCGGAGGGGGAATGACGATCGAGTAGTGCGGTTTAGCGTGATCGATCTTCGGCGTGAAATAGCCCGCGTCGCACCAGTCTTTGTAAATCCGGTCCTCAAACTCCGACGGGGCGTAGGTCTTCGGAAGTTCTTTCTTCATCTTTTATCTCCTTCATTTTTTAATATATACAAAACAAAAAGCACCCTGAAAGATCAGGGTGCAATATTGCACGGTACCACCTGAATTCGCCCGAGGGCGCGCTTCATTCTTCCCTTAACGCGGGACGACGTCGGGTTCTAATCGGACGTGCCTTTCTTCCCGAAGCTCCGGGACGACAGATACCGCGCCCGAATGCCGCGATCCCACCTTGCCGCGGCTCTCTGAAAACGGGGGATGCGTATCCCTTCCCATCAATGCCTTTTATTTGTAGGGGTCCTCAAGGTTCCCGAAGGGAGCCTTGGGGTTCACGTTGTAGGGGTCCTCAAGGTTCCCGAAGGGAGCCTTGGGGTTCCCGTTTGTTAAGATATGATATCACAAAACGACCGTTTTGTCAAGGCTTAAACGTCTTTTCCGCAGTAAGGGCAGAATTCCGCGTTCTTCGGGATAGCCTTTCCGCAGTGAGCGCATTCCTTTCCCCTCTTCGGGAAAAGACCGATCTCGGCCTTCAGTATTTCCATGTCCGCCTTCAGAGAGTCGATCTTCGTGATGAGCGCGGACTCCTTCGTACCGTTGTCGACTCCGGTCGAGAGCGCGTCGTAGTGGAGCTTTCCGAGTCTCTCGTAGAGCTCGTCGAGGTCGGACTGCATATTTGCGAGCGCAAACCTCACCTTGGTCTTGTTGACGATCTCCCCCGCCTTTTTGCCGGTCGAGGACGCGGTCTCGGATATCGTCTTCTTTATATCGTTGAAATCCATATTGTGACCTCCCTGTAATTATCAATAGTATTATACACCTTTTTTTGAGAAATGTCAATCGCGCGTATATTTCACCGCCCCCGCGGACAATATATGAAAAAAGTCTTGAAAAGAGAACGGATATGACGTACTACAAAAAATACGCCGAGCGCCACGCGCCGAAGTCGCCTCTTCTCCGGGACTGCGCGAGGGCGTTCGTCTTTGGAGGTGCGATCTGCGCCGCGGGAGAGGGGATAAAGAACGCTTACACGGCTCTCGGAATGAATAAGGAGGACTCCTCCCTCATGTGCTCCGTCACGCTCATAGTTATCGCCGTCGTCCTCACGGGGCTCGGCGTCTTCGACTCCGCAGCGCGCGTCGCGGGAGCGGGCGTCCTCGTTCCGATAACGGGCTTTGCAAACGCCGTCGCCGCGCCCGCCATCGACACTAAGACCGAGGGCTACGTCACCGGCGTCGGCGCGAAGGTCTTCTCGGTCGCAGGGCCCGTCATCCTCTACGGCGTGACGTCCGGCGCGCTCTACGGCGCGATATATCTTTTGACAAAACTTCTGTGAGGTGCGGCGTGGGGATCATCAAAACGGACTCTTCATATATGATCTCTTCCTATTCGGTCGCGGGGTCGCTCGAGAAAGCGGGCCCGCTCGGGGATAAGATCGACTTCTGCGAGGACGGCGACGACGCGTTCGGAAAGGACACTTGGGAGAAGGCGGAGAGCGAGATGCAGCGCCTCGCCGCGACGGGGGCGATCGGGGCGGCGGGGATCGCGCCGCGCGACGTCGACGTCGCCTTTTCCGGCGACCTCATCAACCAGTGCATCGCCTCGACGCACGGCATAATGAGCCTCGGAATACCCGACTGCGGCTTGTTCGGAGCGTGTTCGACGTGTGCCGAAAGTATCCTCCTCGGAGCAGTATTTTCGTCATATGTAAAAAATACCGCCCTCGCCGTCACCTCGTCCCATAACTGCTCCGCCGAGAGGCAGTTCCGCTTCCCCGTGGAGTACGCTGCGCTGAGAACTCCGACGTCCCAGTGGACGGTGACCGGCTCCGCCGCGTTCGTCGTCTCGCCCGACAAACGCGACGGCGCGCCGCGCGTCACCGAAGGGCTCTTAGGGCGCATCGCCGACTCCGGAACGGACGACCTCAACAACATGGGCGCCGCCATGGCGCCCGCCGCGGCGGATACCCTCGCGCGGTACCTCAAGGAGAGCGGGAAGAGTCCTGCGGACTTTGACAGGATAGTGACGGGCGACCTCGGCGCCGAGGGGTCGAGCCTCTTCCTCGAGCTCGTGTACGCGCTCGGATACGACGTCTCATCGCGCCACGCCGACTGCGGACTCGACATTTACGATACGGAAAGGCAGGATATGCACTCGGGCGGCTCGGGGTGCGGCTGCAGCGCGGTCGTCATGTCGGCGAAATATCTTCCGATGCTTCGCGGGAAAGAAATTAAAAATATGCTCTTTATCGGCACGGGCGCGCTGATGAACGCCATGAGCGTCGGGCAGGGAAATACGATACCGTCGATCGCGCATCTCGTCGCGCTCTCGTCGGACTGACGGAGGGAATATGGAATATATCAAGGCTTTCGCCGTTGGCGGCGCGCT
>CADBTH010000236.1 GCA_902797495.1 uncultured Ruminococcus sp. | reverse complement strand
CGTCCCGATCGTCAGCGCTCTCACTAAGCGCAGCCGTCCGGATAACGTCGACGAAATGTTCTCCTGCTACGACAAGAAAGTTCTCGTCCCTGCGGAGCATTCTCTCGAGGAAGACTGATATATATATTCATTTACGAGGTGACAGAATTGAAAAAAATGATGCTCGGAAACGAAGCAGCGGCAAGAGGCCTTTACGAGGCGGGCTGCGCCGTCGTTTCAAGTTATCCCGGCACTCCGTCGACAGAGATCACGGAGTACGCCGCAAAATACGATGAGATATACTGCGAATGGGCTCCGAACGAAAAGGTGGCGACTGAGGTAGCGTTCGGCGCGTCTCTCGCCGGCGCGCGAAGCGCGTGCTGCATGAAGCACGTGGGTCTGAACGTCGCGGCCGATCCGCTCTTCACTCTCTCCTACACCGGAGTCAACGGAGGAATGGTCATATGCGTCGCGGACGACCCCGGGATGCATTCCTCTCAGAACGAGCAGGACTCGCGCCACTACGCCGCGGCGGCTAAGGTGCCGATGCTCGAGCCGTCCGATTCCGTCGAGGCAAAAGAATTCATAAAGATCGCGTTCGATCTGTCCGAACGTTTCGACACTCCCGTTCTCTTCAGAACGTGCACGAGGATAGCCCACTGTCAGTGCGCGGTAGAGATGGAAGAGAGGGTGGAGCACCCCGCGAAGGAGTACGTCAAGAATCCTCAGAAATTCATCATGGCGCCCGCAAACGCGATCCGCCGCCATCCGCTGGTCGAAAAAAGAACGGAGGCGCTTCGCGAGTACGCCGAGACGTCCCCTCTCAACAGATGCGAGACCGTGCCTAGCTCGAAACTCGGTATAATTACTTCCGGCACTTGCTACGAGTACGTAAAAGAGGTCTTCGGCGACACGGTCTCCGTGCTGAAGCTCGGCGTCGTCAATCCGCTTCCCGTAAAGCTTATCAGGGACTTCGCGGCGAAGTGCGAGAGAGTCGTCGTCATAGAAGAACTCGACCCCGTCATCGAGGAACACTGCAAGGTGATCGGCGTCGAGGTCGAGGGGAAGAACCTCTTCCCGATGGTGGGAGAGTTTTCTCAGGCTCTCATCGCGAAGGCGCTCGGACTTCCCGACAAGGAATACGTCGCCGCTCCCGAAAACCTTCCCGTGCGTCCTCCCGTCATGTGTGCGGGATGTCCTCACCGCGGACTCTTCTACGTTCTCGCGAAGAACAAGTACACAGTCCTCGGCGACATCGGATGCTATACTCTCGGCTCCGCGGCGCCTCTAGGAGCGATAGACTCCGTTCTCTGTATGGGCGCGTCCGTATCCGGTATCCACGGATTCAACAAGGCGCTCGGAGAGAAGTCCGAAAACAAAACGGTATGCGTTATCGGCGACTCGACGTTCATGCACTCCGGTATGACCGGACTTGCGAACGTCGCGTACAACGGTACGAACTCGACCGTCATCATTCTCGACAACTCCATCACCGGTATGACCGGACATCAGCAGAATCCGACGACCGGTTACAATATCAAGGGCGACCCGGCGACGAAGATCGACCTCGAAGCTCTGTGTCACGCTCTCGGGATCAACAGAGTTCGCGTCGTAGATCCTTACGATATAAAGGCGACTGAGGCGGCGGTAAAGGAGGAGACGGCGGTCCCGGAGCCGTCGGTCATCATCTCGCGCCGTCCCTGCGCGCTTCTGAAGTACGTCAGGCACAGAGGACCGATCAAGGTCGATACGGATAAATGCCGCACGTGCCGCGCCTGCATGAGGATAGGCTGTCCCGCGATCAGCATCAAGGACGGAAAAGCGGCGATAGACGCGACTCTCTGCACCGGATGCGGAGTCTGCTCGCAGCTCTGCGCGTTCGGAGCGATCGGAGGTGAAAACTGATGAAAGACATCAATATCATGATAGTCGGCGTTGGCGGCCAGGGGTCGCTCCTCGCCTCAAAGCTCCTCGGCAAGATCTTCGCGGAGAACGGGTATGACGTCAAAGTCTCGGAAGTCCACGGAATGAGCCAGCGCGGAGGCAGCGTCGTGACTTACGTCAGATGCGGCGACAAGGTATACTCCCCGATCGTCGCGAAGGGTGAGGCGGATTTCATCGTCTCCTTTGAAAAGCTCGAGGCGGCGAGGTACACCGAATGCCTGAAGAAGGGCGGGAGGATCGTCGTCAACTCTCAGCAGATAGACCCGATGCCCGTCATCACGGGAGCGGCGGAATACCCCGAAAACGTTCTCGACGAACTGCGTGAGAAGGGGGTCTCGGTCGACGAGATCGACGCACTGTCCCTCGCTCTCGAGGCGGGATCCGCAAAATGTGTTAATATAGTCCTCATGGGAAGACTTTCAGATTATTTTGACTTTTCGGAGAAACAATGGCTTGACGCCATTGAAGACACCGTAGCCCCGAAATTCGTTGAAATGAACAAGAAAGCGTTCGCGCTCGGCAGAGGGTGAGCAAGAGGAAAGGTAATGGAAGAAAAAAGATACTATCAAAAAGAGATCGAAACGATGGATCCGGAGCAGATACGCGCTCTCCAGTCCGAAAAACTCGTAAAGCAGGTAAAGCACGTATACGAACACGTCCCGTTCTACAGGGCGCTGATGGACGAGAAGGGAGTGAAGCCGGAGGATAT
>CADBTH010000235.1 GCA_902797495.1 uncultured Ruminococcus sp. | reverse complement strand
GACTGCGACCCGCTTCCGGCGATAGGCGTCCCCAACGTCCTCGACGGCTGTGTGTACGCCGCCGACGGGGACGAACTCGCCTCGGCGCTGGACGGCCTTTACGACGAGATCTCAGCAGTCCTCCCGACTCCCGCGCCCTCACTCGTCTGCGGCGACGCGGACGGCGACGGGACCGTGACCGTCAAGGACGTCGCGGCTCTGAAAAAGATAATCTCCGGAGCCTCCGGCGAGACTCCGGGAGCTGACGCCGACGGCGACGGGACTGTGAACGTCAAGGATCTGACAGAACTCAAAAAGATATTAGCCGGCTGACAAACAGAGCCGGTCCCGCCGCCCTTCGGGGCGGCGATCTTTTTTTACAAAATATCTTCACAATTATAAAAATCCATGATATAATATTATAAGTGAATTATTAGGAGCATAGATATGGACGCTGGAATGAACAAACCGTTCAGCCTGCTTTATCCCGACGCGGAGCGCCGCGGAGGCGGGATGGAGTATTCGGCGGGGGCGCTGGCGGATCTCGGCTTTAACGAGTGGTTCGATATGAAGAACGCGTCGCTGCCGGAGTTTATGTCGAGCGACGCGGAGGTCATAAGGTACAGATGCGCGACTGTCGGCGACGTCATGGACGTGCCGGAGGCGCTGGCCGTTTTGAAGAAGTGCGTGCCGATAATGTCGGACGTAGGCGACGTGCGCCGTCTTGCGTCGGAGGCGGAGTCGGCGGACGAATATCTTTACAGTATGACCGAGGTCGAGCTTTACGTCTCGCTCATAGAGACGCTGAAGGCGGGTCTTCTGCCGCTGAGGGAGCGTTTTTCGTCGGAGGCGATGAAGGCGCTTTGCGAGAGGGTCTCGCTCCTTTCGGAGAGCGAGTATTATAAAGAGATAAACCGCAGGCTCGAAGAGCTGACTCACCGCGTGAGGGAGATACGGAGCGTGACGATCGGGGTCAACCTCGACCGGACGCTCTCGCCCGAGAGCGCGGGGATACTGTCCGTCGGGAACGAGACGTTCAAGTCGGGCACCTCGCTCGAGCGCATACTGCGGCTCGACCGCTCGAAGGACGAGACGACGTTCATATCCCCCCTCGTCAAAGCGGCTCACTCTCTCTCGGATCCCGAGAGGGAAGGGCTCGCGAAGAGCGTCCTTTCCGCGCTCGGCGATGTCTTCAAAACGAGCTTCAAGTCGTGGAGAAGGATAGTTCAGACGTACGTCCTCGAGAACACCGACTTTCTGTTCGCAATACTTCCCGAGATCGAGTTCCTGACGAAGGCGGGACAGTTCCTCTCGTCTCTCAGGGAGCGCGGGGTTGCGCTCACGTTCCCGAAGATCTCGGAGGAGAGCGGGAAATTCACGGCGTCGGGACTTGTCAATCCGCGCATCGCGCTTCTCACCGAAGGCGATATGGTGCCGAACGACGTCACGTTCGACGGCGTCGGCGTGTGGGTCGTGACCGGCCCCAACCGCGGCGGCAAATCTGTCTTCACCTGCGCCGTCGGACAAGCCGCCGTAATGACGTCCCTCGGACTTCCGGTCTGCGCGGAGAGCCTCGAGATCGACCCGTGCGACAACGTGTTCTGTCATTTCCCGACGTCCGAGGAGGACACGGTAGATAAAGGAAGGCTCGGCGAGGAGTGCTCGCGCCTTTCCGATATACTCTCAAAAGTAACGAAGGACAGCCTCGTCCTGCTCGACGAATCTCTCTCGTCGACGGGCTCGGAGGAAGCGTCCGCGATCGCCGAGGAGGTCGTCGCCTCGCTCTCCGTCATCGGATGCCGCACGGTCTTCTCGACCCACCTGCACGCCCTCGCCGCGTCGACGGCGTCGATAAACGGGCGCGTCGCGCCGATGGAAGGAAAGACCGTCGACACGCTCGTCGCGGACATCACGTCGGGCGAGCGCAGCTTCAAGGTGGTCCGCCGCGCGCCGGAGGGACGCAGTTTTGCCGCCGACGTCGCCGCGAAATACGGACTGTCGATGGACGACGTGCTGAAGAAGGTGAGAAACGGATGACGGCAAATAACAAAAGGCGCGTCGCATTTATCCTCGTCCTCGCCCTCGCTCTCCCGCTCGTCGGGTGCGCGGGAGTCGGCGGGACGGCAGAAGAGAGCGACGGCATAGTGTTCGAGAGCGTCGAGACCCCGCCTCCGTACTCCGAGCAGGAGTTCGAGATGACGGACGTCCTCTCCTACTTCGCAAGGGAGGACGGCGCCGATTACGCCGTGTCGACAGACTCGTTCGGAGTCGACCAAACGGTCTTCGAGGCGCTCTTCAACCTCATACTCTACTTTGAAGTGACTCCGGGCGACGGCGAGTACGACGAGTTCGAGGACTACCTCGACGAGGGGTCGCTCGACCTTGAAAAGTCCGTCAAATCGCAGACGATGCCGGACAGCAACGTCTCGTGGTACGCCGACACGCGCAGCCGCGCGCTCTTCGCCTGCTTCGAGGACCTTCATATCTTCACGTACGCGAAGGAACATTCTATCTCGCCGATCTCACGGTTCAACGAGCTGAAGATCAGAAAAATCTTGGGAATGGTCGACGACGGCGTCTTCGGCGACGACCTGACCGACTTTTTCGGAGAGGGAGCGACGACAAGCGTCGTTCACGCCGCGGCAGCCCTCTTTGCGATATCGCGCGATCCGTCGGCGCTCGTCGTGGCGGAAGACCTCGACTCATCGCCGAGACCCGATTACGACGTCGACCGCGAGCTGTCTCCCGCCGTCGCGCCGGCGTTCGAACCTGCAAACTGATTAACAACGGAAGGTGTCTGATATGATAAACGAAGAAAGCATCAAGGAAGCCAAAGCCGCGCTCGACGCGGTGACCTATACGCTCATCGCCGCGACCGAGGACGTCAACGCCGAGGTCGAGGGAGCATGGCGCATAAAGCAGGAGGAAGCCGTGGAGATGCTCTGCGACGACCTCGAGGATATGTGCTATTACGTGATGGGAGCGGACCGCGAGATATCCGAGTCCGAGGAGGATATGTTCGACCGCCTTTTCAAGGAGTTCGGAATGAGCGCGAGAAGAACGGAGACCTCGCGCCGCGAGATAAGGGAGCTCGCCTCCGTCATAAAGAACGGTATGCCGCGCACGCTCTCGATCTTCTGCGGAGCGGCGAAGCCGAAGGAAGGCTCGCACACCGTCCCGTCAGACGCGACTGACAAAACGTTCACCGAGGCGTTCAACTGCTACGTGAGACTTATGTGCCACGTGATAGCCGCCGACGGGGAAGTGAAGAAGCGCGAAGTGAACGCCCTGTGCGACTACGTCGAGGGACTCTGCCGCGCCGCCACGGAACAGACGGGACTGTCGATCAACTTCAAGCAGGAGTACGTCGATCTCGCCGTCTCTCTTCTGTCGTGACAAAAAATCCTCACAAAATAAAAAAAGTACTTGATTTTTTGAAATCGCTGTGGTATACTGTTAAATGCTGATTTGAAAAAATAATATTTATCTTATATATTGGAGGTGCAGGAAATGGCTAAATGCAGTATTTGCGGAAAGGGCGTAACGTTCGGTCAGAACGTATCCCATTCACATCGCAGATCCAACAGAGCTTGGAAGCCGAACATCAGAAAAGTAAGAGCTGTGGTAAACGGCAGTCACACGACTGTAAGCGTTTGCTCCCGTTGCCTCAGATCCGGCAAGGTCGAGCGCGCATAAGCTTGCGGCAGCGGCAATACCGGAAGAGCGAAACTCAAGCTTACAAACAACAGATCAAAGTAGCAGACGTAAAGTCTGCTTTTTGATTATATGAAAGAAAAACCGGAGAATCTTATGCCCGATAACGAAAACCGCCGCTTCCTGCGGCGGGTCTTCACGTTGATGATACCCGTCCTGATACAGAACGGGATAACGAACTTTGTGAACATGCTCGACAACGTCATGGTCGGCAGAGTAGGCGACGCCGAGACCGCCGCGGTCTCTATCGCGGGCATGCTCATTTTCATATTCAACCTTTGTATCTTCGGAGCCGTTTCCGGCGCCGGTATTTTCGGCGCGCAGTTTTACGGCGCGGGGGACACGGAGGGACTTCGCCGCACGTTCCGCTTCAAGATCGTCATGAGCGCGGTGCTGACCGTCGCGGCGACTCTCATATTTATCTTTTTCGGAGAATTCTTCATATCCCTCTTCCTCACCGGAGAGGGCGAGCCGGAACTCATCGCAAGGACGGCCGAGCTCGCTCACGAATACCTTATCACGATGCTCGTCGGTCTCTTCCCGTTCGCGCTCGTACAGTGCTTCGCCTCGACCCTGCGCGAGACGGGGCGCACGGTCCTTCCCATGGCGGCGGGATTTGCGGCGACGACTGTCAACCTCGCGCTCAACTGGGTCTTCATCTTCGGCAACCTCGGCGCGCCCGCCCTCGGCGTCAGGGGAGCTGCGATAGCGACCGTCGCGTCGAGATTCGTCGAACTCGCCATCGTCGCCGCGGGAACGTGGATAACGAGAGAGCGCGGACCCTTCATCGTCGGCGCCTTCACGAAATTCTACATACCCGTATCCCTGATGAAGAAGATCATCGTCAAGGGATGCCCGCTCATCATAAACGAGACGATGTGGTCGCTGGGTCTTACCACCCTCAACGCGCTCTACTCGAAGAGAGGGCACGACGTCGTCACGGCGAACAGTATCAATTCCACGTTCTTCAACGTCGTCGCAGTCGCCTTCTTCTCGCTCGGCCCGGTCGTCTCGATCATCATCGGCCAGATGCTCGGCGCGGGGCAGATCGACGGGGCGAAGAGAGCGGCTGACAAGCTGATAAAAATATCGCTCGCGATCGGGATCGCCGTCGGCACCCTTTACGTCGGGATGTCGTTCTTCGCGCCGAACTTCTACAACGTCGGGGATTCTGTACGCAGAATGGCGTCGATCCTCATGATCATCTGCGCCTGCTCGATGCCCTTCGAGGGCATGATGCACGCGGAATACTTCGCGATCCGCTCGGGCGGAAAGATGCTCATCACCGTCCTCTTCGACTCGGGCTTCATGTGGGCGGCGTGCGTCTCGACTGTCGCCGTTCTCGCATATACTACGTCGCTCTCGATCTATTGGCTCTACGGCGCGGTACAGGCGCTCGGCGCGGTGAAATGCCTGATCGGATTCATCCTCGTCCGCCGCGGAAACTGGGCGACGAATCTCGTTGCGAACGAAGGCTGAAAGGAGAACGCCATGCAGATCGCTCTATGTTCCCGGAATATTCCCGAAGCGGCGGCGCGCGCGCTCGAACGGCGCGGCAAGGAAGTCCTCCTTCTGCCGCCTCACCCCGCGCTGCCGGAGCCTGTCTCCTGCCACGCGGACATGATAACGTCGTACCTCGACGGCGCGCTCTATTTTGATAAAATATACAGCGAGGCGCATCCCGAAGTCATAGCGCGGATCGCGGAAAAGACCGGCTGCCGAGTCGTTATAACGGACGAGCGGATAGGGGAAGAGTACCCCGCGGACTGCCTCTTCAACGTGGCGATAGGGAAGAGGGCAGCGCTCGGTCACCCGTCCTGCTCGAAGGCCCTTCGCCGCGCGATAGAAGAGTCTGGGAGGGCGTTCATCCCCGTGAAGCAGGGCTACGCCTGCTGCTCGTCGCTCGTCGCGGGCGACGCGCTGATCACCGCGGACGAAGGGATATCGGCCGCCGCGGAAGGCTTCTTCGACGTTATGACCGTCTCGCCGGGAAACATCCTCCTCGAGCCGTACGACACGGGCTTTATCGGAGGCGCGACCGGAGCGGACGCCATGGCGGTGTACTTTGTGGGAGACGTCGACCACCATCCGGAGGCGGCTTTCATAAAGGATCATCTCGTCGATCACCACCTCGACGCACTCTCTCTGATGCACGGAGGGCTCGTCGATATCGGCGGAATTAAATTCATAAATATTGAATAAATATACACAAAGGGGAACAACAATGAAACACGAACTCATCTATCTGAAGGAAGAAAACAAAGCGATCACTCTGAAGACCTATATCTCCGAGGACGAGCCCGAGATCGAGGCGAAGCCCCGTCCCGCCGTCATCGTCATTCCCGGCGGCGCCTACTTCTTCTGGTCCGACCGCGAGGGCGAGCCGATAGTCAAACGCTTCTTCGCCGCGGGCTTCAACTGCTTCCTTCTTCACTATTCCATAAGACCTCACGCCGCGTTCCCGACGCCCCTTCAGGACGCCTCCCGCGCGATAATCCACGTGAGAGAAAACGCCGAAAAATACAACGTCGATCCCGACAAGATCTTCGTCTGCGGCTTCTCCGCGGGCGGACATCTCGCCGCTTCCATCGGCACGATGTGGCACCGCGAAGAGGCGAAACCTTATCCCGATATGCCGTACGGTCTCAACCGCCCGAACGGCATGGTGCTCTGCTATCCCGTCATCACTCTCGAGCCGCCTCACGCTCACGAAACCTGCGCTCACGAAGTCTCCGGAGGAGACGTCACTGCAGAGAAGATCGCGCAGTATTCCTGCGAGAAGAATATCACGGAAAACACCGCTCCCGCCTACATCTGGACGACCTTTGACGACGACTGCGTGGATTCCGAAAACTCCCTTATGATGGCGGCGGCTATGAAAGAAGCCGGCGTACCTTTCGAGCTCCATATCTTCTCAAAAGGCCCCCACGGCCTCGCTACCGCCGACGACCAGACCTCCCGCGGCTGGGAAGGCTGGGACCTGCCGGACGTAAAAACTTGGCTCGACGAAGCGATAGCTTGGTGCAGGAAACAATGAACGGGGCAAAATTTTGAAAAATTTTTCCCCGAGCCCCTTTCAAAACTTTACAAAAGCGGCGGCAAGTCAACTTGCCGCCGCACGTTTTGAAGTTTTAAGGGGGTTCGGGGGATTTTTTTCAAAAAATCCCCCGTTATTTCTCCGCGTTTTCTTTCTTCTTGTTCTTCTTCGCTCTGACGCGGGAGAGGAATTTTTCTTTTTTGCGGTCTGCGACGGCGAGGCGGTCGAGCCAGATGCGCTCGACGTCTTCCGTCCAGGGGAAGAGGGACTTCGTGACGTTGAAGGTCTCCTCCTTGACGTGGTGCGTGCGCAGGCGGAGGAGGTACTTGCCGTGGTCGGGGCACTCGAGGCAGGCGAGCTTTTTGCCCGAACTGTGGGGGATGATGCGCTTCGCTTCGAGGGGTCTGCGGCACTCGGGGCAGAGGGTGAAGCGGATGCGCGGGTCGGAGCGGAGCTTCTGAAGATTCACGACTCCGCCGATCTTCTCGAACGAGAGGATGTCGTCGTCGGAGAGCTCGCCGATCGGAGTCTGATACTCCGAGATGCCCTTCGCCGTGTCGATCACGCCGGCGATGAGGGCGGTGACGTCGGCGTCGCAGGAGGCGTCGTGGAAGTGGACGTCCTCGTGATCGATGCCGAGCTGTCCCGCGGCGCTCTCGAGGGAAATGCAGTTCTTCGAGCCGATCTGCCTCATGTAGATCGACTGGAGATTGTAATTTTTCGCAGTCCACGCGGGGAGTGAATGAGCGTCGATATTTTCGCGCAGGATAGGTACGTCGGAGTCGCCCCAGGTGAGGGTCACGAAGTCGTCCGTGCAGAACGCGCGGAAAGCCTTCAGAGCCTCGGGGAAGGACGGCGCGTCCTCGAGCGTCGCGCGGTCGATGCCGGTCAGCCGCTTGACGGCGGAGTGGAGCTTTTTGTAGAAGGTCGGACGGACGTAGATCTTGAAGTGATCTTCCACTCTGAATTCATCGTCAAGGCGCACCGCGCCGATCTCGATGATCTCGCCGGAGAGAGTCCTGCCGAACGAGAGAGGGCGCTCGTGCCCGTAGGTCTGATTCCATTCCATGTCGAAAACGATATATTTCAAGACTTCTCCTCCTTCCGGCAAAATCAACATACAGAAATATGATAACAGATTTCGATCTTTATTTCAATACCTGCGGCTTTTTTTCACATAACTTTTTTTAAGATTGACTTTTTTATCCGTATCGTATATAATAGCTTGAGAATCGTTTTTCCCGGAGGAATTATGTTAGAACTGAAGAACGTGACTTTCACCGTCGACGCGGACGGAGTCACAAAGGATATACTGAAGAACGTGAGCCTCAGAATCGACTCACCGTTCACTGCGATCACGGGTCCGAACGGCGGCGGCAAATCGACGCTCGCCAAGGTCGTGGCGGGGATTTATCAGCCGACTTCCGGCAGGATATACCTCGACGGAGAGGACATAACGGACCTGTCCGTCACGGAGCGCGCGAAGCGGGGCGTCTCCTTCGCCTTCCAGCAGCCGGTC
>CADBTH010000234.1 GCA_902797495.1 uncultured Ruminococcus sp. | reverse complement strand
CGCCGCGTAGATATATCTCGACGGGTCGGCTCCCACTTTGTCGGCGGCCTCGTCGAATCTGATCATGAATCCGGTCTTCGAGAATCTCGAGCCATCCTCGGCGGTTACCATGCCGTAAGTGCCGACCTGCTCGTACGGAGGCTCGTCGATCAGCACCGTGCTCATGAAGAGCATCGAGTAGAACCAGAGTCTGATCTGTTCCTTCATCTCGACGACGTATTCTGCCGGGAAGTACTCTTTCCAGTAGTCGCGGTCCGTGAAGTATTTGAGAGTCGAGAACGGAACGATACCGGCGTCGAGCCATACGTCTCCGACCTGCTGAACTCTCGTGACCTTGCCGCCGCATTCGGGGCAGGTTATATGGATCTCGTCGATCCATGGTCTGTGCAGATGCGGGATCTTATCTACGAGGTCCTTTTCTATCGCCTTCTCGCGGAGTTCTTCCTTCGAGCCGATAACGGTGACCTTGCCGCAGTTTTCGCAGGGATAGAACGGGAGGGGCAGACCGTAGAAACGCTTTCTCGAAATGTTCCAGTCGGTCATGTTGTTGAGCCAATCGACCATTCTCTTTCCCTGATACGGGGGATTCCATTTGACCTTTTCCGCGTTCTTTATCAGGCGCGGGCGAAGCTCTTCGACGTCGATCGCCCATTCCTTGACGCATCTGAAAAGTATCTCGGTTTTGCATCTCCAGCATATCGGATAGCTGTGAGTGATCTTGTGAGTATAGAAGAGCTTTCCGCGGCTCTTCAGTTCCTCGAATACGTGGTCGCGGACTTCGTGAGCGTCTTCGCCGGCGAACGGACCGCAGTCATTGGAAAGGACGCCGTATTCGTCGATCGGGATAAGGACGGAAAGTCCCTCTCTCTTGCCTAGCTCATAGTCCTCGGCGCCGCATCCGGGAGCGATGTGCACCACTCCGCAGCCTTCGTCGTCCATAACGTCTTCCCACGGTACGATCCTGTGGTCGACGCCGTTCTGGAGACCGATCTCGGGGAAGCAGGTCTCGTAGTGGAGCCCGACGAGCTCGGAGCCCTTGAATTCGGCGACGGTTTCGTATTTACCTTCAAACTTGCCTTTGTAGTAGGTCTTACCCATGACGAGCGTCTCGCCGTCGTCAGTCTTCATGGCAACGTAATCGAGTTCGGGGTTGACCGCGAGCGCTACGTTTGAGGTGAGGGTCCAGGGAGTCGTCGTCCAGACGAGCATTTTCCATTCCTTCTCAACGAGAGGAAGCTTGATGAAGACCGCCGTATGCTCCACTTCTTTGTAGGAGCCGGACATCTCGTGCTCGGAGAGCGAAGTTCCGCATCTCGGGCACCACGGCATCGGTTTGTAGACCTGTTTGATCCAGCCGTTCTCGTCGCACTTTTTGAGGAACGACCAGATACCGGTGATGTTGGAGTCTTTATACGTGTAGTAGGAATTATCCCAGTCCATCCACTGACCGAGTCTCTTCGACTGTTCGGTGATGATGCCGGAATATTTTTTTACTCTTTCGATACACTTCTCGGTGAAGTTATCGAGTCCGTACGCCTCTATATCCTTCTTGCTCTTGAATCCGAGCTCTTTTTCAACTTCAACTTCGACCCAGAGTCCCTGACCGTCGAAACCGTTTCTGTAGTGGGTCGTGTAACCGCGCATGGCCTTGTATCTGAGGAACGTGTCTTTCAGCGTTCTTCCCCAGGCGTGGTGGATACCCATCGGGTTGTTAGCCGTGATCGGGCCGTCGATAAAGCGGTATTTTCTGCCGTCCTTATTCTTCTCTTTGAGCTTCTCAAAAGACTTGTTTTCATCCCAGAATTTCAGGATGTCTTCCTCGTTCGCAGAGAAAGAATAAGAAAAGTCAAATGCTTCCTTCATTTTTGTCCTCCGGATTATGACACAAAATTTCAACTTATATTTTATCATATATCGAAATCAAAATCAATAGTCTGTAATTAAATAATATAATATAAATATTCCTTGACAATACGATGTTTTTATAATAAAATATACTAAACGTGAACGCAACTAACTAAGAATCGAGGATATGAATTTGGTTTTTTTTAAAAAAGCCGCAGTTCTCTTTCTGACCGCGGCGATGATATTCGCTCTCTTCTCGTGCTCATCGGCGAACGGCGAAGAGACTTCCGCTACGGCTGAAGACACCGCGGAAGAGGAAATAAAGCTCTATGAATACGAAGTTGAGGACGACGGCGCCGTCATAACTTACTGCCGCTTGCTCGCAACAAATCTCGAAGTTCCGTCCGAGCTTGACGGGATCCCCGTCACGGCGATCGGCGACGGCGTTTTCAAGGACATAGAAAACATGGAGAGCGCAATCATACCAGAAGGCGTGACGTACGTCGGCGCTTCCGCGTTCGAAGGATGTACTTCTCTGAAAAGCGTCACACTGCCCTCTACCCTGAAGGTCGTAAAAGAACGAGCGTTCAAAGACACACCCTGGTTTGATTCGCTCACGGACGAATTTACCGTCGTGGGCGACGGAGTTTTGATAAAGTACGCCGGAAACGACGGCGCGGTTACTCTTCCCGAAAACGTCAAATATCTTTCCGACGCGTTCACTACGAGCGAACAAATCGCTTCCGTAACGCTTTCCGAAGGAGTTGAAGTCATAGGCGACAGAGCTTTTTCGGGAATGAAATCTCTTGTGTCCGTCACGATACCGTCCTCCGTAAAGTCTGTCGGAAACTACGCTTTCTCTTTCTGCACGTCGCTGAAAGAGATAACGCTTCCGGAAAACGTAAATGAGCTCGGAGAATTCGTCTTTTCGAGGTGTCCCGCTCTCGAGAGCGTAACGCTGAACGCAAATATCGAAACTCTGAAAATGGCGTCGTTCGCGTACTGTGAGGCGCTGAAAACGGTCGTTCTCCCCGAGACGCTGAAGACCGTCGAAAACGCGGTGTTTGAAAGCTGCCCCGCGCTTGAATCCGTCAATCTCCCGGCGTCCCTCACGGAAATATCCGACGGCGCGTTCGACGACGGAACAGCCGTCACTGCGACGGTGACTGCCGGATCATACGCCGAAGAGTTCTGCGCGGAAAGATCGATCGCGACAAAGCCCGAATAAACGAAAAAGCAGAAGCCGAGCGGCTTCTGCTTTTGTAATGCTGAAAATCAATAATAGTTCTGCTGTCTCATCCTCGAGATATTGAGAGGTCCTTCTGGTGAGAGCGAGATGTGGTCGAGCGAGAGGCCCGTGCCGATAGCAACGCAGTCGACCGCCTTTTTAGCGACCCTCGTCTTGATGCCGGTCACGTTTGCGATAAGTCTGTCGAGACCGAACAGAAGGCTGCCGCCGCCTGTCATTACGATCCCGTTATAGAGGATATCTCCGATCAGCTCGGGAGGCGTTCTTTCGATCACGCTGCAGACCGCTTCGATCACCGCGGTTATCGGCTCCTCGAGAGCCTCGGGCATATCGAGGGACGATATTCTTATAACTCTCGGGAGTCCCTGGATGAGGCACCTTCCCTTGACGTCGATGAATCTCGGCTCGTCTCTCTGCCATGCGCCGCCGACCTTGACCTTGATCTCCTCCGCCGTGCGCTCGCCGATCGCAACGCTGTATTTCCGTCTTACGTATCTGATTATCGCCTCGTCGAATTTGTCTCCTGCAACTTTTATGGACTCGGAAACTACGACTCCGCCGAGGGAAATAACCGCTATATCGGTGGTACCGCCGCCGATGTCGACGATCATATGACCGTTCGGAGTCGAGATATCGATCCCCGCTCCGATGGCCGCCGCGACAGGCTCTTCGATGAGGACCGTCTTCTTGGCTCCCGCCTGGTTCGCGGCGTCGACCACCGCCCTCTCCTCGACCTCGGTTATACCGCTGGGTACGCAGATAATTACCCTCGGATGCCAGAGGCTGACAGAGCCGCAGGCGCGCTTGATGAAGTGCTGGATCATCCTCAGAGTCACTTCGTACTGGCTGATAACGCCGTCGCGAAGAGGTCTGATAGCGATTATGTTGCCCGGCGTTCTTCCGAGCATCTGCTGCGCCTCGCGACCTATTTTAAGAATATTTCCGGTATCGCGGTCTATCGCAACGACCGAGGGCTCTTTGAGGACTATTCCCTTGCCCTTGACGTAGACGAGGACGGTTGCGGTACCGAGATCTATACCTATATCTTTTCGCATTTTTACTCCCATCAGAAATCAACTGTATCTATTATTACCGGCTGAATGCCCTATTACTAAACAGAGGTGTATTTTATATTGTACCACAACGGTCTGCTTTTTGCAACAGCAAATTTGACAAAATTCTAAAATAATAAATCGGAAAAATTTTTAAAATACATATTATCTTCACACAAATATCACTTAGAAGGTTTATAATACTTACGATAAATATTAACATTAAGGAGGAACTCGCTTTGATCGAGGTCAAAAATCTGACGAAGAACTACGGCTCGGTGACGGCCGTGAACAACGTCAGCTTTACAATCGAAAAAGGGCACGTCTACGGTCT
>CADBTH010000233.1 GCA_902797495.1 uncultured Ruminococcus sp. | reverse complement strand
CCTCTACCACCCCAAGGTAGCGCGCTCCCAACTGCGCCACACCCAGACGCGGCGCTTTTTCAAGCCTTGATATTATAGCATATCAATTCTGATAAGTCAACCCTTTATGCGATTTTTTCGGAAAAACTTTTCGCGCTTATGAAACGAAGACCATACCGCCCTGAGGAACGGATACCTTCTCGACTGCGGACGAAACTTCGCCGCGCGAAATTTCTTCTCCCATACAGTTAACGACGATGAATTTCTTTCCGGCGAAGCCTTCGAGGTAGAGGTGGTCTCTCGCGCTGCAGTTTACGGCTGTCGTCTTATCCGCGACGAATCCGACCACCGGGTCTTCGTAGGAGACCCAAACCGCCTCGCCGTCTTTCTCGGCGTGGGCGCATGAGTAGGTCGTCGCGGGGGACGCGGCAAAGAGTTTTCCGTTCAGAAGAACGTCGCGGTGAGCCGTCCAGAAGTCGAGGTAGTATTTAAGAGCCCTCTTATGATCCTCGGGAATGAGGTGGAGCCTTACGGATATCTGAGGGACTCCGAAGAGCACGCTGCCGAGCTGAAGCGCGACGGACTCGACCGTGTCCTCACGGTTCCACATAAGCATATCGGAATGGACCGCGGTCTCTCCGGAGATGAGTCTTAAGTCGATTATCGCGCGGCGGTTCTGAAGCGCGTCGCACGGGCAGTCGCCGACTCTGAGCATATTTCCGAATTTTCTGATTGCGGGTCCGATATAACTCTGACGGAACTCGATCATGATGTCGGGCTTAATCGCCGTGAGCGCGTCCTTGACCTCTGTCATCAGCGCGTCTACCGCGTCGTCGATAGAGCGGAAGTCCCGTCTGTCGTCCGGGATGTTTGACTTGTCGGAGGGGCAGAACGAGTCGATGAAGTCGAGCTTGAAGCCGTCGAGATCGTATTCGATCAGCGCTCTCTTATAAATATCAATAAGGTAGTCTCTCACGACCTTGTATCTCGGGTCGAGGCAGTAGGTCGTGTCGTCGAAGAGACCGTAGAGGGTCATATCCTTGAATCTCTCGTAGTTCTCGGAATATATGCCGATGAAGGGTACGGAGTACCAGAGGATGATCTTCATCCCCGTCTCGTGGATCTCTTTGACTGTCTGTTTGATATCGGGAAGTCCGAGAGGCTGCCAGTCGCCGCAGTGGGAGTAGCCGCCCTTGTCGGCAGTCTGCCAGCCGTCGTCGATGATGACGGTCTTCATGCCGTATGGCTCGGAGAGGGCGCACTGCTCGACGATCTCGCGTCTATCGAGGTACTGGTGATAGCTGTACCAGAGTGAGTTCATCGGGCGCTTCGCAAGCTCCGGAACGTTTGCCGGAGCGTATCCGCACTCGTTCTCCCACCACTCGGCGACGCCGCGAAGAGCGTCGCACCAGTTTATCTTTCTGAAGTCGAGACGGACTGTCGCCTCGTATTCCGTGAGCGGAGCGCATTGAAGAGTGAAGAACGTGACTTTGCATTCCGTCGTCGCCGCGTCCTCGACGACTCCCGTCGTGATGTCGAGAGGAGTATTTGCGTCCGATACGGCGATCGTCAGACGGTTTTCGTCGTTTGCAGAAATTATGCTGTGCACCGGAGCGCCCGACGCAAGACGGCTCGACGTCATTCTCGGGCCCCACGCCGCAGCGAGGTGGCGGCACGTTCCGACGTTCGGTCCCCAGTAGCAGTACGTTTCGGTGACAGGTATCTGCCACTTGAGTACGATTTTTTCGGGGGCGATAGGCTCGTCGCATCTGATCTTCAGCTTCAGCTCTGTAACGTCGCCTCTGACCGCTTCTTCTACAGTTGTATAAGGCTGGAGTTTTCCCGCTTCGATAACGTAATCCATAGTGATTCTCCGTTCATTTTTTTCATATTATTAATTTAACATATTTTCAAATACATTTCAAGACCGAAACGCATAAATCGGCGCGTTTTGAGAAAAATAATCACGGCGCCGAGTGCCGTAATAATAACGGAGGATAAAGTAATATGGAAAAGAAATGTGCAAATCACTGCATTGAATGCAGCGTGCATCAGTGCGCGCATCACTGCGGAAGCGAAAACTACTGCGCTCTGAACAAGATCAGAGTCGCGACTCACGAGCCGAACCCGACAGAAACGCAGTGCGTAGACTGCGAATCGTTCAAGCTTGCCGCCGGAGCAAACTCCGCGCAGGGCTGAATCGGGACGAAAAAGCATGCGGGAACTCTTGAAAGAGTTCCCGCGCGTCTTTCTCGGAGCATTTGATGATCCGTCATAAACCGTGTACGCGAATAATTCGCCCTGCGGTTGAGAAAGGTTAACGATATACGTTATTGTTTTTTCGGAAAGAGCGTGTTATCATAAGATCACAGCAAGGCGCCGCTGTATCATATCAGTAAAGGTGGTTGGTAGTGTGAATATTAAAATATCCGAAAACATTAAAACAATGCGCCGCGAAAGAGATCTTTCGCAGGAGGCGCTGGCAAACCGTCTCGGCGTGTCTTTTCAGACCGTAAGCAAGTGGGAGCGGGGCGAGAACTATCCCGATATAACTTTACTTCCCGTGATCGCGAGCTTTTTTGAGGTCTCCGTCGACGCTCTGCTCGGCACGAACGAGGTTGAAGAAGAGACCGAGATCAAGAGCGTTATCGAAAAACTGAAATATTTCGATATCCATTATATGCGCGAAGAGCTTGCGAATACGGCGGAAGAGGGGCTTCGGGCTCATCCCGGAAACTATGAACTTATGATGTGGGTGGTGTATGCGAAGTACGATACCGATCCTGAGCGTTCGATCGAAATCGGGACTTACGTCCTTGACCGCTGTACGGACAGCACTGTACGGAATCAGACTTTGACGTATCTTTCCAGAGCATATTTTTACAGCGGAAACAAAATAAAGGCTGTCGATCTTGCGAAGGAAATGCCGTATTTTCATCAAACGAGCGATTTTCAGCTGTCGCAGTTCCTTGAAGGAGAAGAACGGAAGGAACATATCCAGCGCTGTTTTATCGATCTTGCATATCAGTTCTGGACGTACATAAGAGATATAAAGTGTTTCTACTCTCACGAGGAGAACGTCGTGCTGTTCAAAAAAAGCAATGCGGTCTACGATGCGATATGGGAGAGTGATGATCTTCCTTTCAAACTCGTCAGGAAGATGAGGAATTATCAGGGTATGGCGGAGGAGAGTGCAGCGCTCGGACGTGCAGAGGAAGTTCTTAGTTATATGAAGCTTGCCGCGGAGTGCGCCGTCCTTCACGACGCTTTGCCTGATGTGGTCGAGAGCCGCTCGATTCTGTTTAACTCTCATCCTTATGACAGACAGTATGAGCCGTCGATGAATGTATCCGGGGAACTTCTCTCCGATTTCGAAACGGAGGACGAGTTTTACTCGGGAGTCCGCGGCACCGCCGAATACGGTGAGATCGTCTTGATGCTGGAGCAATAAGCAAAACGGAAAAATCAAAAGGGCAGTCTTCCGACTGCCCATTTTGATTGTTAGATCTGTTCCTTGACCTTAGCGCTCTTACCGACTCTGTCTCTGAGATAGTAGAGTTTAGCGCGTCTGACTTTACCGCGTCTCACAACGTCGATCTTGACGACGTGGGGAGAGTGGAGCGGGAACGTCTTTTCAACGCCGCAGCCGTAAGCTACGCGTCTGACTGTGAAGGTCTCCGAGATGCCGCCGCCGTGCTTACCGATG
>CADBTH010000232.1 GCA_902797495.1 uncultured Ruminococcus sp. | reverse complement strand
TACGTAGGCGACACAGACCTCGTTGAGAAGATCCAGAAAGAAAACTGGTTCGACTTCGACGTAGTAATCGCATCCCCCGACATGATGGGTACGATCGGTCGTCTCGGTAAGATCCTCGGTCCTAAAGGACTTATGCCGAACCCCAAAGCTGGTACGGTCACCCCCGACGTCGCTAAGGCAGTCGTTGAGGCAAAAGCAGGTAAGATCGAGTATCGTCTCGACAAGACGAACATCATCCACTGCCCGATCGGCAAGGCTTCTTTCGGTCCTGAAAAGCTGATGGAGAACTTCAATACACTCGTCGGCGCAGTCATCAAGGCTAAACCGGCTGCTGCAAAGGGTCAGTACATCAAGAGCTGCGTCATCGCCGCTACGATGGGCCCCGGCATCAGAGTCAACGGCTCGAAACTCGCGTAAGCGAAGAACAAGGGAGACCTTTCACACGGTCTCCCTGTATTTTTTATATCATCGGAGGACGGCATGATAAGACACGGCGATATGTTGACGCTCGATATCATTGAGACCAATATGCTCGGAAACGGCGTCGCAAAAGCCGACGACATGGTGGTATTCTGTCACGGCGCGGTCGAGGGCGACTCCGTCATCGCGCTCGTGACGGAAGTGAAAAAGAATTATGCGGAGGCGGACTGCGTTAAGGTCGTCTCCCCCTCGCCCCACAGACAGAGCGCATCGTGCCCTTACGCCGCGGAGTGCGGCGGATGCGTATTCGACGGCGTGACGTACGAACACGAATGCGCGGTAAAGGCTAAGGGGATTTCTTCCGCCCTGAGGCGCGAGGGGATCAGGATCGGGACTCCCGCCCTTTTCGCAACTGATATATCCGGCTACAGAAACAAAGCGGTCTTCCGCTTCGGAGATGACAAGAAATGCGGCTTTACCGCGGCGGGATCGAACGAATTCGTTCGGATAGAAAAATGCGCGATCTGCGACGAAAGAATCAATGAAGTAAAACTTGAAGTTGAGAATTTGCTCGCCGGGAACGAAGAAATCGCCCCGAACGAGCTTACGTATTTATATATAAGATATATGAAGGAAACGGGCGAGGCTTCCGTCGCCGTAGGGTATACGGGCGATGAGTCTCTTGTCTCCTTCGCAAATGAGCTGACCTCGTCTCTTCCGTTCGTAAAAAGCGTAATGCGCGGAAGAAGGAGTTCTCCGGAGGCAAGGGATGAGAAGCTCGAACTCATATGCGGCGCTGAAGCTATTTCGGCAAACGTCGCGGATATTGAAGTGTCCGTTTCTCCCGCGTCGTTCTTCCAGGTGAACACACGCGGCGCAGGTGCGCTTTGCCGTGAGGTCGTGAGATTTGCCGACCTCAAAGACGGAGAGCGCGCGGCCGACCTCTACTGCGGCGCGGGGCTTTTCGGACTTGCTCTCGCAAAGGGTCAGCCGGACTCCGAAGTCTACGGTATCGAGCTGAACGACGACTCTGTCAGAAGCGCCAACCGCAACGCGGCGAAGAACCGCCTTGAAAACGCGTTCTTCCTTCAGGGCGACAGCTCTGAGCTGAAGTCAAAAACGGGTATCGACTCGCTCGACGTCGCGGTGGTCGACCCTCCCCGCACGGGACTTTCAAAAAAGACAATTGCAGAAATTATAGATCTCTCATCGGAAAGGATAGTCTACGTTTCATGCAATCCGTCGACGCTTGCCCGGGATCTGAAAACTCTTTCTGATAACTATTCTATAAAAGAAGTAGTCGGAGTCGACATGTTCCCGCGAACGAAGCATTGCGAATCAGTCGTAAAACTGATTCGAAACTAAGTTTGCCTGCGGCAAGAGAAGTTCGCGGTGCGAGTGAAGTTTGCGGTGCAAGTGAAGTTCGCCTTCGGCGAGTTGAGAGGAAGCGGAGGCAAAGTTAACTTCACTTTGCACGGATCGCGCAAAACTTCACTGTGAAGTGATGAACAACTTCACTTTTGCGAAGCAAAAACTTCACTATACAAAAGGATATTTGCCGCAGAAAGGATGGATATATGAACATCAAATACATTGAACTTAAAACCGGCTACAGCGATAACGGCCCTGCCTGGATCGGCAATGTCAAAGAATCAAAATCCGGTCAAACTATTTATTTCAACGACCATGCGTTTCAAAAATGCGGAGGCGTGCAGTGGAATTATTATGACATCGAGACCGGGGAAAAGTATTGGATTTCCGGGATAAAAAGGAACGGACAAGACAGGCATTGGGCGGGCAACGGAAAAGTGATCATTGACAGAAAGTGTATTGACGAGTACCTTTCCATCATTTCAATACCGTCTCTTCCCGCATCGGGCTTTATTATCGAAGACATAGAAGATTCTTTCCCGGTTGAACGGGTAAATAAACTGCTAAATAAGAAATAATCCTTCATGATCAACATCATAGGCTTTACGTCGATAGTCGTGGCAACAGTGTAGATAACGGAATTTCTATTCACGCTATTTTCCTAAGGCATGTGGATACAGTTGTATTGACGTCAAAGGAATCTATTTGACTATAGGACAGTATTCAGCTCCGGGTGAAATAAAGATAAAACGATCGAATAAACCCTGAAGGAAGGAACGTATGAAATACAGAAAAGACAAGTACGGCAAGGAGCTGTCGGTGCTGGGATACGGCTGCATGAGATTTGCAAGAAAAGGCGCCTCTATCGATATCGATAAGGCGGAAAAGGAGATCCTGGCGGCGTTTGAGGCGGGAGTTAACTACTTCGATACGGCTTATATCTATCCCGGAAGCGAGGCCGCGATAGGCGAGATTTTCGAGAGAAACGGGATGCGCGACAAGATCAACATAGCTACCAAGCTTCCTCAGTATCTGATCAGGAGCCGCGCGTCGCTTGACAAATACTTCAACGAAGAACTCTCAAGGCTGCGCACCGATCACGTAGACTATTACCTGATGCACCATCTGACCGACGTCGCGATGTGGGAAAAGCTCAAGACGGTCGGGATCCTGGATTGGATAGAGGAGAAAAAGAAGTCCGGCGCCATCGGGAACATCGGCTTCTCCTATCACGGCAACACGGATAATTTTCTGAAGATACTTGACGATTACGACTGGGATTTCTGCCAGATCCAGTACAACTATCTGGACGACGTGTCTCAGGCGGGAGCGGAAGGACTGAGAGCCGCCGCGGAAAAGGGGATCCCGGTCGTCATAATGGAACCGCTTCGCGGGGGGAAACTTGTGGATATGCTGCCCGATAAAGCAAAACAGGCTATGAAGGAGTCCGGCAGAGGATGGACTCCGGCAGAGTGGGCGTTCCGCTGGCTGTACGATCAGAAGGACGTCACCGTAGTCCTCTCGGGCATGAACTCTCCTGAGATGATAGAGGAGAATTGCAGGATAGCGTCTGAGGCGGATATCGGAGATATGACGGAAGCGGATCTTGCCGTTCTTGACAAGGTCAAAAGAGCCATCCGGGAGAGGGAGAAGGTCGGATGTACCGGATGCAGGTACTGTATGCCCTGCCCGAAGGGAGTTGATATACCCGGCATATTCCGGTGCTACAACGCGATGTATATCGAATCAAAGGGCCAGGGGAGATCTCAGTTCATACAGACCGTAGGTCTCACAAAGGAGCCTGCATTTGCCTCGCAGTGCGTCGGGTGCGGAAGGTGCGAGCGGCACTGTCCTCAGAATATCCCCATCAGAGAAAAGCTGAAAGAGGCGGACAAGGCTCTGCGTCCGCTGCCGTACAAAATAGGTATAGGTGTTGCGAGAAAATTCATGTTCAGAAAGCCGGCGCGGTCTGAAAAAGGCTGACCTGTTTTTAAGATCTGCGTTCAGATTGTCGCCGGAGCGCGGAGTGAAAAGGAAGAACAGATCATAGATATATGATATATGGGAGAGGGATCAAAATGAAGAGAAAACTGATATTGACTGTATTGGCGCTGATCTTGGCGGCGTTTCTTTTCGGATGCGGAAAGGGAAAACTGCCTCCGTTTTTCACTATGCCCGCGACGGACGAAGATACGACGGTCGTGACTGATAAGCCGACGGATACCGGATCGGATACGGAAGAGGCGGATATCGAATGGAGCTACAGTCTGACGACGGAAAAGCTTGAAAAAGAGCACAAAGCCGAAAACGGAAAGCTGCTGGCGTCAGTCTCCATTGAGCGACCCGTGCTTGAGCTTATGAGTGACGGCGGCAATGGCGGCGAGACGCCGCCTGACGAGATGCAAAGGATCTGCGGCGCTTTCAACGAGAACTTTGAAGAGCTCTATTCCGATTCATCAGCCGATGAGGTCTGCAGCCGCGCGGAGGAGTATTATAACACGCTGGACAAGGATAATCAGACCTCTTTCATCGCTTTCGAGGAGAGAGTGACCGTAAAAGGTCAGCGCGTCGAAGGGGATCTTGTCGAGCTCGTAGTCGAAGCGTACGGATACTATGGCGGAGCGCACGGCTTAATGTCAAGGACGGGATTTCATTTTGACCTTCAAACCGGAAGCTTTTTCGGCCTTGCAGACGTCACTGACGATATTTCCGAACTGAACGGAGCTATCGCAGACGAGATCGTCTCTCAGATCTATTCGAACGACGAGTACGACAAATTCTTTTCAACCGTCGCCGATACAATAAGGAATTACAGCAATTACAACTTCTCACTCGGCGACGATTCGCTGACCGTATTATTCGGCGAGTACGAGATCGCGCCTTACGCGGCGGGTCTTCCCGAGTTTGAGATATCATACGGCGTTATCAGCCGTTACCTGAACGAGAACGGAGAGCGACTGCTCGCTCCGTCAGCCGAGTCTAAGGTTATGGGCGACTTCCGCGAAGCTTATGATATGTGGTACTGGTTCGAGGGAATGATACCGGTCGACTATAACGACAGCATTACCGTAAAACAAAACGGCAGCGAATGGACGTATATGAGCGTCGATATCTCCGGCGCAAGTTCTGTCGATGACGTCAGAAATATGATGCTGACGCGGATGACGGAAGAGCTTGTGGATAAAAGACTTGACGGTATTACCGTAAGTACGGACGTTCCGTTCTTCCGCGAGGTCGACGGCAAGCTTTACGCGCTGCCTTACGGCCGCGGCGGGGATATGACCATCCGATCTATCGACTACAGCGTGAAGATCAACGCGGGCGGAAAAGACGGTAAGGTCACCGCTTCGATAACCTGGCAGGATTACGACGATAAGAGCGGCGACTGGGTGCTGACGGGAGAAGTTACCGACGTGGATTTTCCGTTTGAGCTTACGGATCACGGCGCGGTATTTACCGATTTCCATACTCTTTGGTAAGTCTGCGGGGAGATAACTATGGACTACAGAAAATACGAAGATACGGTATATATCCGT
>CADBTH010000231.1 GCA_902797495.1 uncultured Ruminococcus sp. | reverse complement strand
GTTACACGGGATTTTAAGTCCCGGGCGTCTGCCAATTCCGCCACTCCGGCAAACCGTACTCCGTTTCCTTGAGGCTCATACAGTATAACACATCCGTCCCGCGTTGTCAAGACTTTTTTAAAAAAAGCCGCAGGGTCACCCTGCGGCTTAAGCATTGTTTTGAAATCGATCAGCCCTGAGCGTTGTTCGCGTCGTCGTCCGCGTAGATGGGCGCTCCGGTCATGCCGTCGTATCCGATGGGAGTTCTGGGAGCGGGAGCCGCTTCGGGAGCCGGTGCGGGTTCCTGGACTGGCGCCTGTGCGGGTGCGGCGTATCCCTGGTTGGGAGCGAAGCCCTGATTGGGAGCGAAGCCCTGATTGGGTGCGTATCCCTGGTTGGGTGCGTAACCCTGATTGGGAGCGTAGCCCTGATTAGGAGCGTAACCCTGATTGGGAGCGTAGCCCTGATTGGGAGCGTAACCCTGATTGGGAGCGTAGCCCTGATTGGGGGCGTAACCCTGGGGAGCGTATCCCTGGTTAGGACCGTAGCCGGGGTATGCGGGAGCTTTTTTGATCGTAGGCTTAACGATCCATCTGAGTCCGAGGAAGAGAGCGAGAGCTACGATCAGGAGAGAAATGATGCTGACGACGTTCACGAAGTTTGTGAAAAAGTCGTCGATATAATCGATATACCTGATCACGTCGCCGATGCCCAATGCAAATACTATGATACCGATAATGGCAGTGAGAGCGCCGGGGACGGGCCACGCGTTCATGGCGCCGACTATTCTGTCGGTGTGATTATTGGCTGCCGCCGCTGCGACGACTGCCGCAATGATGTACGCTACGATGCCGACTATGAAAGATATGACGTCCATGGCGCCGAGGCTGTAACCGTAGTCGGAGTAAACGACGATGAGATAGATGAAATTGATAAGCTCAATTACCGCCATCAATGAAAACAGGGCGGTGAACAGGTGCGTTACTTTTCTCGCGAAGAACGCTATCGACAGCGCAATGTAAGTCAGGCACTGGATCAGGGAAATTATAAACGCGAAGTTAACGTCGCGTCCCGGAACGATGTAATTTTTTACAAGTATCGATCCGGTGAAGACGGCGAGGAGAAGAAAGATGATCCCGGCGCCTACGTTGAGAGCACTCTTTTTTTCGTAGTTCATATTTATTCACCTTCATAATAGATTTGGAATGCGTTATAACACGCTCCTTACGTTTATTCTATCAAACAATGCATTATTTGTAAAGAGTTTATTAACAAAAAATCTTTTTAAATATTTCGGTTGACATATTTTTTTCGATACCTCATAATAACGGTAGATCAAAACTGTACTTCGCGGAGGTTGGTATGGGTCATTCGCTTCGTATTATCTCAAAGGAATGCTTCGGCGCGGGGCACTATCCGTGCAATTATTCCCGGTCGGAAGACGGCCGCGTATTCATACCGGTGTTTTACTGGGACGGAGCATATCTTCTGACGTCGGACGACGGCGGCGCGTCTTTTAAAAAAGAGCCTCTTCCGGGGAAAATGCGGGGAGTCGCGTTCAGGGAGCTCTCCGACGGCACGTTTATGGGTATCGGAGAGGGGAACGCGGTACACCGCGCGATATACGACCTCGACGGGGAAAAGATACCGTACGCGCTTCCCGTTTACAGGGCGAAGAGCATAGACGACGTTACGGCGGGGAAGGTGACGACCGATATCCGTCTTGTCGACATACCGCGCCTTGCCGCGGGATACGGAGACTCGAACAACCGCCACACCGGGGACGCGATAAGCTGGCTTGAGCTGTCGAACGGAGATATTTACGTCATGATGTACGGTCAGTTCAAGGAAGACGACACGCTGTGCCCTTATTTCAGGGAACACGGAAAGTACGATTTTTATCTGTACAGGACGTGGGCGCTCGTCTCTCACGACAGGGGCGCGACGTTCGAGTACGTGACGACGGTCGCCGACTGTCAGACTTACCCGATCGCGGACGTGAACGCCGAGGGATACTGCGAGGCGGAGGCTATCGAGGTCGAGCCGGGACATCTCGTCGCGGTGATACGGACGGGCGGTCACGAGGTCTACTCTCCTTTATACTGCGCGCACTCGTACGACTACGGCAAGAGCTGGGGCGCGCCGTACGAGATATGCCCGTGGGGCGTTCTGCCGAGGCTTCTGAAGACGGCGGACGGGACTCTCGTCTGCGCGTCGGGGCACGTTCACACGATGCTGCTTTTATCGGACGACGGCGGCGCGACGTGGAGCGAGCCTTTTATCGTCGACGAGTGCGACGGGAAGTGGGACAGAAGTCCTTCCGGATACACGTCGCTTTTCGAGCCGTCTCCGGGAGTCCTCTCCCTCGTCTATGACGACCCGAAGGAGGGCATCGCCGAGGGGCGCGAGGCAGGGAAGGTGAGGCAGGTTTATCACGTTTTGCTGAAGGTCGAAAAAGAATGATGATAAAAAAGGGACTCCGAGTCCCTTTTTTTGTTTGCGGTTGTTGACAAATCGCCAAATATTTTTTATAATTTTATTAAGGCTTTGTATAAATTGCCCGCCAAACTTATGAAAGGTAAGAGAAACATGAGAAAAACGATATCGGTCATACTTCTGATAGTTATGATCATCACCGCTTCTCCGATATCCGCCGTACACGCCGGGGGCGAGGCGGATGAAAACACGGTAACGATAATATTTGACGGACAGGACGAAGCGTCGAAGATAGTCTTCGGCGAAGCGGCGGTCACGGGCAGACGCGGAGACCTCAACTCGGACAACGCCGTCAATATGATGGACATCAGACTGCTCAAGCAGTACGTCGCCTGCGGCGACATCGCGGTCAACAAATACGGCGCGGACGTGAACGGAGACGGATCGATCACGATCAAAGACTGTCTTGCGCTGAAGAAGATGCTCGCGGGAGTTACGACGACCTCGTCCGTAGTTTACTACGGCGCGCCCGCTCAGAACGGCGCGGACTTCGACGCGGAAGAGAGCGCGGCTCTCGTGACGGCGTCGTCCGGCACGAGGAGCATGAAGATAGTTCCGGACGAGTTCTCATCCGGCTTTTCCGCGGACGACTACAGATACGCGGGAGTCGTTCTGAAAACTGACACGGCGCTCGAGGGAGCTGCGATCTTCGGAGCGGCGGAGGATCCCGAAAAGAAGAACTTCAACGTGGCGTCTGACGGAAAATATCACCTCAAGCTTTTCGATATGGAAGAGCTCTCCGACTGGAACGGGGACAAGAGCGCGCTGACGATCGATCTTCCCGAGGAATACGCCGACGGCTCGCGTCTGTGGTTAGACAGCTTCATTATGACGAACAGTCTCGAGGCGCTCGAGGCGGCGGCAGCCGAGCGCGAGCAGGAGAGGAACTCTCCCGAGCTCAATATTGCGGACGGCAATCCCGACGAGGTGGGCGAGAACGACGCTTACGACATCCTTTTCTCGGATCAGAACAGCGTCGCCCTGCTGAAAAATCCCTTCCACGCAAGCTTTGCGTTCAACGCTTCGGCGAACTGCGTTTCGATGACGGTCGGCTCGGAGAAGACTGACCCGCAGGTCTATCTCGATCTCGAGGGACTTGATCTTTCCGCCGAGGCTTACAAGTACGTCGTTTACACCTACAAGGTGCCGACGACGATAAAGAAGGCCGATCCTGACGCGGAGCTGTTCATGTGCGCGGGCAGCATAGCGGTACCGACCGCGAACTGCTCGAAGATGTTCAAGCTTACCAAGGACGGCGCGTTCCACTCTCAGATAATCGACATGAACGCCGAGTCCTACTGGACGGGGAAGATACACGGCATCAGGCTCGACTTCTTCTGCGACGCTTCCGTGGGCGACGTCTCGTTCGTAAAATCCGTCATCCTCTGCAGGTCGCTTGCGGCGGCTCAGATGGCGGCGGCGAGGATGTCGGGAGCGTCGGGCGGCGCGATCGAGACCGGACTTGACGCGAAGAACGTTGCCGACATATTCAAGGGCATCTGCACGAAGGACTCGACCGGCACGGGCTACATAAGGCTCGACGGCGCGGGAGAGCCGACGGTATGCTTCACGGGCGGAACTCACTCGCGCTTCACTAAGGCTCATCTCGAGAGCCGTTTCGCCTCGCTCATCACTTCGAGTGCGGGATCGACCTGCACGGTCGAGATCGCCGAAGAGTGGGACGAGATGAAGGCGGAATACGATTCGACGGACGGGACGAACAGATACGCTGTCGTGAAGGTGAAGAAGGACGGCGCGTTCTGCATTATGTTCACAAAGATAGACTTCACGATGAAGAAGGTCATTTTCGACCACGACCTCGGTCCCGACTGCGACGACGCGGGAGCAATCTCGATGGTCGCTAAGGCTCACAGAGAAGGTTATATAAACTGCATCGCGATCACTTCCTGCATC
>CADBTH010000230.1 GCA_902797495.1 uncultured Ruminococcus sp. | reverse complement strand
CTGAGGTGTATCTTCATGCCGCGCGTCGCGGCTATGACTTCGTCGACGACGTCACAATATCCGCGCCGTCTGACCTCGTCCGCGGTGAAGAGGTGAACTCCCTGCTCCTCGATTATCGGGTACTCACCCCGGTCGATGCTGTGCGCGCCGATAATATACGTGTTCTTTCCGTACAGGTTGACTTTGTTTTTGCCGACGTCGAGCGCGTCGGTGCAGAGTCCCATCGCCGCGGCGAGAGGCATACCGTGTATCATACCCGATTCGCTCGTCTCTTCTGTGTTGATATCGGTGTGCGCGTCAACGTAGACGACGGCGACTTTTTCCGCGCCGACCGTCTCCGCGAGCGCGGCGAGGGAGGACATCGCGAGCGAGTGGTCTCCGCCGAGAGTGACCGGGATATACCCGCCTTCGAGCGCCGAGAGAACGTTATTCCTGTTTTCGCGGCAGACGTGCATCACCGTCTCAAGATGGCGAAGTCTTTTGTCGCAAAGGGTTTCGGGGACGGATCGCACCGCGCTGAAGTCGCAGAACTCCGCGCGATCTCCGAGCAGCTCCGGAAGCCCGTGCTTTTTCAGGTGGCGATACGCCGTCTCCGCTCCCCTCGTCGGCGAACCGACGCTGACGGGAGCTTCGCATATCATATATTTTTTCTGTCGCATCATATTTTGTCCTTATCGAAAAAGAATCTCTTGAAATTGTTGTGCTGACCCATGTAGTATCTCTTGATCCAGACAAAACGCTTGAGAGATTTTTCGCCCGGGCAGTCCAGAGTCCTTGAATACTTTCCCGCTTTTATAAGAGCCCTCGCTTCTTCGCGCAGTTTTTCGTCCTTTACGTACTCGTAGACGACCTTCTTCGGAACGTTGAGCCAGATCGATGTGTTGCCGGCGAAGAGGCACCCGTCGTCCTTGCCGCAAACCGCGTCGTCGACGAGGACCTTCATCATATTTATCCCCGCGCCTCTGACGTAGTAACTGCTCCTGCCGAGGCGGGGATTGATCTCGAACATGACGTATCTTTTGTTCTTCCTGTCGTACTTCATGTCGATGTTCGAGAATCCGACGTAACCTACGTCCTCAAGGAACTTCTTTACTTTTTCGTACAGATCCGGGTCCGAACGCGAGATTATCGCGGCGTAGTTTCCGAGGGTCTTCGGCGCGTACTCCTCGAGGATCGGCTGACCGAGGCACATGGCTCTCACTTTTCCGTCGAGACCGGAGTAGGAGTTCATAACGCGCATGCAGTCGTCTCCGCCCTCGATGAACTCCTGGATTATCAGTTTGCCCTTGTAGTCGGAGCGGTTCATGCTTTCCATGACCCTGAGGTACGATTCTTTGTCGTCGAAGAAGAAGACCTTTTTCTTACCGTCGAACTTCGCGTGCAGATAGTCCGTCGCGTTCGAATTTTCGGGCTTGACGACGATCGGAAAATCAAAGGGCAGGGTATCGACTGCGGATATTCTTTCTTCCGGAGATGCTACGACGGTCTTCGGATAGTCCATTCCGTACTTTTCGCACAGAGCGTAGAACTTGTCCTTCGTGTCGAGAGAGTCGAGCAGCTCTTCGGAGATAAAGCGGTTTGCGATAAGATCTGAAAGCTCTTCCTGATGGCGCGAGAGCATCGCGGCGTAGTAGTCCGAGCAGGGGACGACGATGAGTTTGTCGTATTTATCGCGGAACTCTTCGAGTATCTTTTTCATCTCGCGAGAGAAGACCTCGTCGAGATCGAAGTCGTCGACGCGCCTCAGCGTGAAGCGGTCGCTGTAAAGGGTCGGGATGAGCTGCCTCGTGCAGACGAGGAGCGGCTTTATCCCGTATTCGTCGTTGAAAAGACGGGACGCGCCGTAAGCGTTCTCGTCGCTTCCGAGAATTATTGGTAAAAACGTTGCTGTCATTGCGTCACCTCAGAACGAAATACTGTTCGTACCATATAAGGAACGACAGTACGGTGTATATCTCTCTCGCGTTGTTGCGCTTTCCCGCGACGTGCTCGTCGAGGAGGGCCTCGAGCGCCGCTCTGTCAAAGAACTCCGACGTGAAGTCTTTTTCAAACATAGCGCGCACGTATGCGGCGTACTTTTCGTCCTTTATCCACACTCTGAACGGCACCATGAAGCCCGCCTTCTTGCGGTTTGCCCAGTCGAGCGGTATGTGAGCGAGCGCGGCTTTTCTGAACGCGATCTT
>CADBTH010000229.1 GCA_902797495.1 uncultured Ruminococcus sp. | reverse complement strand
TCGTTGAATTCGGGAAGCGACCACACGCCCGTGTCGACTCCGTCCGCGAACACTCTCGCTCTCATCGGCCCCTTCGAGAGGTCCGTCACGACTCTTATAACAACACCGTTATTGTCTTTTTCCGTCGCCGCGACAAACGACACCATTCCGTCGTGAAGAAGAGTCTTCTTCGACTTGCGCGGAGCGGAGCGGTCGCCCTCGATCTTTCCTTCCGTGACGTAAAGAAGGGCTGATACCGCCTCGTTCGGGATCGCGCCGCCGGACTCCTTCTCGTAGATCGTATAATCGTGCATCTCGCGCGAGGCGGGAGACGAGACGTCGATAAAGTCCGTCACTCTCGCTCGCGGAAGCGGCTGTCTGTACGAGAAGCAGGCTGACGAATAGTAGGAGTAAGTCTGTCCCACCGCGCCGTGCTGTATCTGAAGTATGATACCGTCTTCAAACGAGATCGGCATATCGTGGAAGAATCTGTAGAAGCCGCATTCTGCGTCGGGAGCAGTCAGCTCGCCGGGAGGCAGGATGTTGTTGACGCACCCCGCGACGGGAGAGTCGAACTTCTTGTTCGGGAAATAGCATCCGAGGTAGAGATCCTCCGTCCCCGTGCCGTTGATGGACGGGGATATCTCGCCGTCGATATAGAAGTGCTCGTTGCCCTCGCACCACTGGCCGCCGCGCGCAGTCTGAACGATACCGACGACCTGTCCGCGCCCCGCGAACTCGCCGATCTTCCAGTCCTGGAACAGTTCCGTTGCGCCGCGTCTGTAGTTAGCGTAGAAGTGACCGCACTGTTCGGGGTCGTAGCGGTTTTCCTCGACGCGAAGCTTCAGAGTCAGCTCGACCGGGTCTTTTTCAAAGTAAACGAGGCACATCGAAATGCGTTTCCAGTACGGCATCGGCAGATAGCAGTGCATCTTCACCGTGTCTCCGACCTTCTCCGACTTCGCAGCGACGGTGTTGATACCGGTGTATCCCATCGGCTCTGCGAAGAGGTAGGTCAGCGGAAGCGCGACTTTCGATATCGGGTCGTTGTCGAATGCTATGTCGATCGACACCTTTGAAAGATCGACTCCCTCCTTGTACTCTATCGCGATCTCCGTGACGACCCCGGACTCGTCTGCGATGTAGCCGTCCGTATAATTGTGATCGAGCTTCATCACCTTCTCGAAAGTATAAGGCCCTTCGGGATGGTCGTACTTTTCAAGAAAGACGTTCTCGACGGTTTCGGCGTCGATCTTTGACAACTCCTTCGCCGAGTCGTCGTCGAAGCGCTCGTACATTATATGATAGTAAAAGTCGAGATTCGATCCCGTGACCGTGATCTTGATCCCCTTTTCGTAAGTTATCGGCTTGAAGAAGTTTCCGCAGAAGCAGTCCCCTTGATACCACTGACCGCGCTCGAGAAACGTGTTCGCCGGGCCGCAAAGTTCCGGTATCGCGCCGTTGAAGAAACCGCGCACGGAACAGACGTATCTCGGCTCGCTCTCGCCGTCAAAATAGATCTTCATCTCGGTGTCGTCCGTCGTGACCGCCGCCCAGAAGCTTCTGATGCAGCCGGGCTTCGTCTCCTCGAGCATCACCATCGCGCCGTCCGTGTCTTTATAAAGAAAGTTTCCCCAGTCGCCGTTCTCTTCCTTACGGTCGAAGCTTGAGACCTGCATTACGCGGCGGCGGCCGGTGAGTATCGGAAAATTCTTAACGTCGTAAAAATTCAGCATATCGCATCTCCTGATCTTTCGTTGTTTTCATAATACCATACGGGAGCGGAATAGTCAACCGGAAATCGCGCCGCGGTCGGTCTTTTTCACGTTGAAACGGACGACGACGGGGTCGGTTCCGTTCAGAGTCAAAGTCAGCGTTCCCGCCCCGCTCACGCCGCGCGTGCGCACGTACGTACCGCCGAACCCTCCGCGAAGGGTCGCCTCGTCCGGACCGATAAGCTCAACTGCGCCTTCCGTCTCAAGCTTTACGGAGCCCATGAAGAACGGAAGCACGTTTCCGTTCTGATCGACGGCGCGGAGTCTTATCGCCGCAACGTCGTAGGTCTCGTCCTCTGAAAGCTCCGTCCGGTCGACCGTAACGCCGAGGTTTACCGCCGTCGACGGCGATTTGACGGCTGTCGCGACGACCTCGCCGTCCTTTATCGCCTCGAAGCGGAACTCCGTCGCCGAGTCGCCCCAGTTGCTGACGTACTTTCCGTAGAGCGCGTACAGATCGTCAAACTTCATTCTGTTGAAGACGGCGAGCTTCACCCCTTTGAAAATGACAGACGGCGGAAGCTTCGCCATTCCGAATCGCGCGGAGTAGTTGAGAATATCCTTGACGAGCTTCGACTGTTTGGGAGAAAAACCTTCATCCCTACCGAGCCCCTCTCCGATCAGGTCGTCTATCTCGATCGG
>CADBTH010000228.1 GCA_902797495.1 uncultured Ruminococcus sp. | reverse complement strand
TGAAGATAAAGGCGGCCGTAAGGGGCGCGACGTATACGGAAGTTTTTTCGGGCAAAAAATATACGGGCGACGAGCTGAAAGCCGGGATAGTCCTCCGTCTGACGGGAGTTGACGACACGGCGATTATGATGCATTTCAGAAAAGAAAAATGAACTTTAAGATAAAAAAGCCTTCTCTTGCCCTCGGCGATTCGCTCGACTTCACTCAGGGCAACCCGTATAAACTCATTGTAAAGTTCGCGCTTCCGCTCTTTATCAGCCAGGTGTTCCAGCAGCTTTACAACACCGCCGACAGTTTTATCGTCGGGCGTTTTCTCGGCACGGAAGAGCTCGCGGCGGTCAGCTCCTCGGGCACGCTGATATTCATGATGATCAGCTTTTTCGAAGGGCTGTTCATGGGAGCGGGCGTGCTGATATCGCGCTACTTCGGAGAGCGGAACCGCGAGGGCGTTTCGAAGGCGGTACATACCGATATCTCCGTTGGACTTATCAGCGGCGCGGTGCTGACCGTCGTCGGGATGGTCTTCACTCCGACGTTCCTCAGATGGATGAACACCGACCCGGAGGTTCTCCCCCTCGCGGTGCAGTATTTCAGAGTCTATTTCAGCGGATCGCTATTCCTCGTCATGTACAACGTGTGCCGCGGCATAATGATGGCGGTCGGCGACAGTAAGAGACCGCTCGGGTATCTGATAACGTCCTCCGTTCTGAATATCATTCTGGACGTACTCTTCATCGGCGTTTTCGGCTGGGGAGTCTGGTCGGCGGCAGCGGCGACGGTCGTCTCGCAGGGCGTGAGCGTCGTTCTGTGCCTGACCCATCTGATGAGGAACGGCGGGATAGTTACCGTGAGCGTGAAGAAGATACGCATCCACGCCGATATGTTCAAAATGATCGTGCGGTACGGTCTTCCCTCGGGAGTGCAGAACTCGGTCATCGGATTTGCGAACATCATAGTTCAGTCGCAGATCAACACGTTCGAGAAGTTCGCCATGGCGGCGTACGGAGTCCACGCGAAGATCGAGGGATTTGCCTTCCTTCCGATAATGAGCTTCAATATGGCGATAACGACCTTCGTCGGTCAGAATCTCGGGGCGGGAAACCACGAGAGGGCAAAACGCGGCGCTCTGTTCGGAGTCCTCGCGGCGACGGGTCTTGCGGAGGTCATCGGAGTTATCAGCTACTTCGCTTCCCCGTATCTCGTCGGTTTCTTCGACAGTACGAAGGAGGTCGTCGAATTCGGAGTCAGGCAGGCGCACACGGTCGCGCTCTTCTATTGCCTGCTCGCGTTTTCTCACGCGGTCGCGGCGGTCTGCCGCGGAGCGGGGAAGGCCGTCGTTCCGATGGCGGTGATGCTCGCGGTGTGGTGCGTCTTCAGGATCACGTACATACTTATCGTCATGAAGGTATCGGGAGACATCGGATACGTGTATATGGCGTACCCGATAACATGGGCGATCAGCTCGGTGATATACTTCTTCTATTACAGATATTCCGACTGGGTACACGGATTTGAGAAAAAGAAAAAACGGCAGATAAAGAAAGGATAACGGAATGAAAGAGCAGAACGAAAAGAATCTGAAGATAATTTACGACACGATGAAGCTCGCGGAGAACTATTATCACGCGGCGACCGTTATGAGCTTTGACATGGAGACGATATGTCCTCCCGCGGCCATGGAAAAGCAGGGGGAGACTATGGCGTTCCTTTCGACGGAGGGATATAAGCTCCTCAAATCCGAGGAGTTCATCCGCGCGGTGACGGAGCTGTACGGCAACCTGTCCGACGAAGACATCGATCCGCTCGACCGCGAGCTTGTAAAATCGCTCTGGCGCGAATACGACAAGATCAAGAATTTAACTCCCAAGATGAATCACGAGCACGACCTGATACGCAACAAGGCGTACGTCGACTGGCTCCGCGCGAAGCAGTCCTCGGACTACTCCGTCTTCGCGCCGTCCCTCGAAAAGATCAAAGAGATCGGTATCGAGGAGGTATCTCTGCGCGGGAACAAAAGCGCCGATCCGTACGACGATATGCTGGGTGATTACGAACGCGGCGTCACGCAGACCGACCTCGACGAGGCGTTCGGCGAGTGCAAGGAGAGACTGATCCCGCTTCTCGAAAAGATAAAGGCGAGCGGCAAGACGATCAGGCGCGACTTTATGAGCCGCACGGTCACGGACGAGGCTCAGAAGAACATGGCAAGGTATCTGCTCGAGACGATCCGATACGACTTCGACCGCGGCGCGTTCACGACGACGGAGCATCCTTTTACGTCCGACCTCGCGCGCGACGACGTCAGAGTCACGACCCACTACCATCCGAACGAATTCACGGCGAGTATGTATTCGATCGTCCACGAGGGCGGTCACGCTCTGTTCGGACAGCTTCAGCCCGCGGAGCATCACGACCACCGCATAGCGGGGAATATGTCGATGGGTATGCACGAGTCCGTTTCGAGATTCTACGAGAACAGGATCGGCAGAAGCCGCGCGTTCATCGATCTGATCTACCCGCGCGCGAAGGAGATCTTCCCGGGTCTTCTCGACGACGTGACCCCCGGTGAGCTTTACGAGGCGGTCAATATCGTCGAGCCCTCCCTCATCCGCACGGAGTCTGACGAGTTCACCTATACCTTCCACATAATCATCAGATACGAGATCGAAAAGGCTTATATGGCGGGGAAGGCGAAGACAGACGACCTGCCGCGCATCTGGAACGACAAGTACGAGGAATATCTCGGGATAAGACCCGCAAACGACAGAGAGGGCGTGCTTCAGGACGTTCACTGGTCGTTCGGCTTCGGCTATTTCCCGACGTACGCGCTCGGCAATATGTACAACGCGATGTACTTCAACCGCATGAAGAAAGAGATCGACGTCGACGCGCTCGTCAGAGCGGGCGACTTCGACGCGGTCAACGGCTGGATGAAGGACAACGTCTTCGCGAAGGCGAATATCCTGACCGCGAAGGAGTGGATCAAGGATATCACGGGAAGAGAATTCACCCCGAAGGATTTCCTCGATTACCTCGAGGAGAAATACGGCGCCATCTACGGGCTCTGACCCCGTCCCGGTATTGACAAAACAGCCCGGATATGATAGTATTACAGTACCGATTATTTAACAATAGGAGTAAATAAAAATGAGCTTTTGTTCAAATTGCGGCGCGCCTCTCGAGGCGGGAAACATCTTCTGCACCAAATGCGGCGCTCCCGTTCAGGGTCAGAATACGAATCAGGGATATGGCGCGAATCAGTACGGAAATCAGTACGGAAATCAGTACGGAGATCAGCAGTTCTACCGCACACAGCCTTACCCGGGACAGGTAAGGCCCGTGAGCTTCGGTCAGAAGAATATCGCCGTTGCTATTATACTGTCTATCGTCACGCTCGGAATTTACAGCATCATCTGGCTCATAAATATGGTCGACCAGCTCAACGAGGCTTCAGATACTCCGAACGCGACTCCCGGCACGACCGTATTTCTTCTGTCCCTCGTCACCTGCGGCATCTATTCTCTCTTCTGGATATACAAAGCGGGCGAACAGGTCAACCGTGCCAAAGCGATGAGATACCTTCCCGCCGATTCCAATTCCGGAGTCATCTATCTCGTTCTTTCTCTGTTCGGCTTCGGTATCGTCGCCTACGCGCTCATTCAGAGCGAGCTGAACAAGATCGCCGAGTATCACGGTGCTCCCAAGGCCTGATGGCTGAGAGAAGAAAAAAAGTTATACGCATCGCCCTGATCCTCGTCGGGATCGGGGCGTTGTATGCTGTATTCGCAAGTGTGACGGGCGTCGGGATACCCTGCCCGATACGAAGCGTCACGGGACTTAAATGCCCGGGGTGCGGAGTTTCGAGGATGGCGCTCTCCGTAATAAAGCTCGACTTTGCCTCAGCATTCGGCTATAACGCGGCGGTGCTATGTCTGCTGCCGCTTATGGCGGCGACTGCGGGCAGGTATATCTACGTCTACGTGAAATACGGAAGAGTCAGGGACCGTGCCGCGAATATCGCGGTGATCTTCATGATCGTCGTACTCGTCGCTTTCGGCGTTCTGAGGAACGTCTTCAACTTCGGCGCCGCCTGAGGGGGCGTTTGCAATCGGAGGAGTTGCAGTGAAAAACTCTTTGATGTTTATCAAATTCGCGCTGTTTTCAGCCAGCGCAGGGCTGATCGAGCTCGGAAGCGATACGCTGCTGAGGGAAGTAATAGGACTTCCCGCCTGGTTGAGCTATCTTATCGCCATCATACTTTCGGTTCTCTGGAACTTTACTTTCAACCGCAAATTTACGTTCAAATCCGCAAGTAACGTCAGGATAGCAATGCTTAAGGTAGCGGCGTACTACGTAGTGTTCATTCCCCTTTCCACAGGTATTGAAGCGCTGTTGACCAAAGTATTCGGATGTCCCGGTTTCGTTGCGACGGTCCTGAATATGGCGCTGAATTTTATTACTGAATTCTTTTACCAGAGGTATTACGTTTTCAAAGACAGTATAGGAAGTGCGGAAAAGAAGAAACAGAACGGGGACGGCGAAGAATAAGCCGCGGGTCAGAAGATGAACGTTTCATATTTCAACGTACAGAGATTCTGTCTTCAGGACGGGCCCGGCATCAGGACGACGCTCTTTCTCAAGGGTTGTCCGCTCGGATGCCTTTGGTGTCACAATCCCGAGGGCAGAGCGCCACGTCGGCAGCTCCTGTTCCGTTCCGACAGGTGCACGGGATGCGGCAGGTGTCTCGGGCTTTGCTCCGCGAGGAGGATAGAAGACGGACGCGCCGCGGTCGACAGATCGCTCTGCATATCTTGCGGCAGGTGCGTCGAGCCCTGCCTTGCGGACTGCAACGAGATATGCGGCAAAGAAGCCGACGCCGACGAGCTTTTTGAACTGCTTATAAGAGACCGCCTCTTCTTTGAGGAGTCGGGAGGCGGCGTCACCGTTTCCGGCGGCGAGCCTTTGGCTCAGAAGGCGGCGACCGTTTACCTCGCGCGCCGCGCGAGGGAAGAGGGGATATCCTTCGCCGTTGAAACGAGCGGGTACGCGGACCCCGCGGCGCTGCTCGAACTCGCGGGCGAAGGCGCGCTCTTCCTTTACGATATCAAGGGTATCGACGAGGCGCGTCACGTCGCGAACACGGGCGTGTCGAACAAAAGGATACTGTCAAATCTCGATACGATACTCTCGGAGGGCGCGGACGTCATCGTCCGTATGCCCTTGATCCCCGGATACAACGACGGGGAAGACGATCTGAGACTTCTCTCGGAATTCCTGCGCTCCGTCGGCGGAAAGATACGCGGAGCGGAGATCATGCCTTATCACAGGATAGGGCTCGGAAAAGCGGACTCGCTCGGCGAGGACGCGGGAGACGTGAAAAACGTTCCCGACGGGCGCGCGTTTGCCGAAGGATGGCGCGCGGCGCTCTCCTCATCGGGAGTCGAGATAAAAGTCAACTGAAGGTGGCTTATGTACGCAGAACTTTATTTTGCCGACGTGTCGTGCCTGAAGGACGAAGAACTGTACCGCGCTCTTTACGAAAAGATGCCGGAGGACAGGCGCGCGGCGGCTGACAGACTCCGCTTCGACGGCGACCGCCGTCTCTCGGTCGGAGCGTTCTCTCTTCTCAGGTACGCGCTGGCGAAAAGAGGGGAGAGGGAGGTTTTCCCGATCTTTTCCGGTGAGCACGGCAAGCCGTATTTTTCGGACAGGCGGGACGTTTTCTTCAACCTTTCCCATTCGGGCGACGTCGCGCTGTGCGCGCTGTCGGACCGCGAGATCGGGTGCGACGTTGAGAAGATACGTAGGCCTCCTCTCAGAGTCGCGGATAAATATTTCTCCGAAGAGGAGAGGGAGTACGTCTTATCGGCTGAGACTGACGATGAGCGGCGGGATCGATTCTTCGGAGTCTGGACTCTGAAGGAGAGCGTACTGAAAGCGTCCGGAGACGGCTTTACGGTTTCCGCCTCGTCCTTCTCCGCGCTCGGCGTCTGTTTTCCGCCAGGGACGGGAGAAGCCTTTTCTCCACGCGCCGCCTTTCTCACGCGCGGATACGCTTCGGCTTTTTGCGTGAGAGGAGAGGAGACGGTCGATCCCGCGATCGAAAGAATCGACCTGAAGGCGCTTGATTGTTAATAATATCCGCGATGAAAATACACAGAAGAGCGGTATACTGATATTGTAAATATACGCGTTTTCGCACGGCGGAGGAACGGATATGAAAAAGAAGAACAACGATAACGTGATAACGGACGAAGAGCGTAAGACCCAGGACGCAGGAGCCGTTGCGGAATATAACGGGGAGAAATCGAACCGCGCGAAGCTGGTCGACTACATCGGGGACGACTACGAGGATATCCCGGTGAAGGACGACAGTTTTCTCGGAAGAGCGGGGAATTTCTTCTATCATTACAAATGGTTTCTGATAATCGGCGGACTCTTTCTCCTTATCGCGGTCGTCGGTATCAGGCAGATGACCCTGTCCGGCAGAGCTAAGGCCGACCTATCCGTCCTTTACGCGGGAGACGCAAGACCCGGCGCGCAGGCCGAAGAAGAAGCCGCCGCCGCGCTCTCCTCTATCCTCACGGAGGACATCGACGGAAACGGCGAGAAGTCCGTGTTCCTCAACACGTCGTACTACGGAGCGGGAGCGGTAGTGACGAGCGCGTCCGGAAACGAGATCGAGATCTCGGACAAGGGCTACGCCGACGGCGAGCTGCAGGGCGTCATCGCGTCCGGCGAATGCGGGGTCATGTTCCTTCACCCCGAATTCTTTGAGGTGCTCAAGGGAGAGGGCGCGATAGAAAAGCTCTCCGCCGCGCTCGGATACGTTCCGGAGGGAGCGGTGGACGAGTACGGAGTGAGACTCGGAGACACCGCGCCGTACGAATACTTCGACGCGCTGAAGGCGTTCCCCGCCGACACCGTCGTCTGTATGCGCACCGTCGCCGATCCGCTTTTCACCTCGGAAAAGACTGCGAAAAAGAACTACGACGCGGCGAAAAAGTTCTTCTCCGACTACTTCGGATTCGAGGCTCCGGACGACTCTGTGCAGACGGATTGACGGCGACCTGCGAACGCCGTAATTATAGGCTTTTGCCGAATTTTCACCTTGCACATACTGCACAAAAAACGGCAATTATTTCGTGGATAATTGCCCCATTATTTCTCTTGACAAAAACAGGTCCGTGATGTATCATTATAATGTCGAAGAAAGTGGTTTATTATCACAATGACCATTGATTCAAAAATAAATATTTCAGTGTCGATATATCTCAAATAATCGGTTTTGAAGTTTCTACCCGGCGCCGTAAACGTCCGGACTATCGATGCCGCAGGCGGCTTATACCGTCGGCATCGGTGAGATTTTTGCCTCACCGTTTTGTTTTTGTTATACCGGCGCGGAAAGGACGCAGTTATGAGTACGACCCGTTGTTTCTGGCATTCTACCGCGATGGGTATTACTGCGCCTTTCTCGAAAACCAGCCAATTTACCGCACGTTGACCGTTTCCGGAGCTTGTGCGGTTTATTATTTTTCAATTCAGTTTACAATGCCGAAAGGCGGGTAAAATAAACAACTATTTTTACGGAGGACAATCATGAAAAAGTTTCTCGCACTTGCACTTGTGCTCGTAATGGTCTTCGCCCTCGCAGCTTGCGGAGCTAACAAGGCTGACGAAGACACAAAAGCAGCAGACACTGAAAAGACGGCGGATGGCGAAACCATAAAGATCGGTTTCATCTATCTCCACGACCAGAACTCCACATACGACCGCAACTTCATGGAAGGCGCGAAGGAAGCATGTGAAAAACTCGGTGTTGAATACATCGAAAAGACTCCCATTCCCGAAGGCAACGAGTGCTACGAAGCAGCTGTCGACCTTGTAAACCAGGGATGCAGCCTCGTATTCGCAGACAGCTTCGGCCATGAGGAATTCATGATCCAGGCAGCTGAAGAGTATCCGGAAGTTGAGTTCTGCCACGCAACGGGCACGATGGCTCACACGGAAGGCCTCGCAAACTTCCACAACGCGTTCGCATCCATCTACGAAGGCCGTTACCTCGCAGGTATCGCTTCAGGCATGAAGCTCAACGAGATGATCGAGGCGGGCGAGTTCAAACCCGAAGAGGCTAAGATCGGCTACGTAGGCGCTTACACATACGCAGAAGTTATCTCCGGTTACACCTCCTTCTTCCTCGGCGCTCGCAGCGTATGCCCGACCGCTACGATGGAAGTTCAGTTCACAGGCAGCTGGTACGACGAAACAGCTGAAAAGAACGCAGCCGAGACTCTTATCGAGCGCGGATGCAAACTCATCTCCCAGCACGCTGACTCCATGGGCGCTCCCACAGCATGCGAGGACGCAGGCGTTCCGGACGTTTCCTACAACGGTTCCACACTCGAAGCTTGCCCCAATACGTTCATCGTATCTTCCAGGATCAACTGGGAACCCTACTTTGAATACATCATCAACTGCGTAAAGAACGACGAAGCTATCGACACAGACTGGACAGGCACGATCGCTACAGGTTCCGTAGTCCTCACAGAGGTCAACGAGAAGGCAGCAGCTGAGGGCACGGTCGAGGCTATCGAAGAAGCTAAGGCTAAACTCGAAGCAGGCGAGCTCGAAGTATTCGATACTTCCACTTTCACAGTAACAGTTGCAGAAGACAAGAACCAGAAGGCAACTGTTGACGATGAAGGACATCTTACGGGTTACAATGCAGACGTTGATACTGACGAAGCTTTTGAAGGCGACACTGAAGTCGTTGAAGACGGCGCGTTCAAGGAATCCAAGTTCCGTTCCGCTCCTTACTTCGACATCATGATCGACGGTATCGAGACTCTCAACGCAAAGTATTAATAATTCCCAGATAAACCGCAGGCGGAGCACTTTCTGCTCCGCCTTACGGTTTTATCGGGACATACTCTGTATTTTTACTTTCAAAAAACAACCGGCTCGTCAGGCCGTTTTTTGAAAGTAAAAAAGAAAGGATTGAAACATGGATCGGATCCCCGCAATCGAGCTGAAAAACATAACCAAAACTTTCGGCAAGATCGTTGCAAACCACAACGTCAGTCTGAGCGTCAACCGCGGCGAGATCTTAGCGATACTCGGAGAGAACGGAAGCGGAAAGACGACTCTCATGAATATGATTTCCGGCATCTATTTCCCGGACAGCGGACACATCCTCATCGACGGGGAAGAGGTCGTCATAAAGTCCCCGAAGGATTCGTTCGACTACGGCGTCGGTATGATACATCAGCACTTCAAGCTGGTGGACGTGCTCAGCGCCGCGGAGAACATCGTGCTCGGGCTCAAGGGAAAATACAACCTTAAAGAAGCGTCCGCCGAGGTCAGCAGGATCGCTTCCCAGTACGGATTTGAGATAGATCCGGCAAAGAAGATATACGAGATGTCCGTCTCCGAAAAGCAGACGGTCGAGATCATCAAGGTGCTTTACCGCGGGGCTGATATCCTCATCCTCGACGAGCCCACCGCCGTCCTGACCCCTCAGGAGACCTCGAAGCTCTTCGCGATACTCAGACGTATGCGCGACGACGGAAAGGCGATAGTCATCATAACTCACAAGCTCCACGAGGTGCTCTCTCTGTCCGACAGAGTCGCGGTGCTGAGAAAGGGCGAATACATCTGTACGCTCGAGACGAAGGACGCGACGGAAGCGTCTCTGACAGAGGCGATGGTCGGCAAGAAGGTCGCTCTGAACATCGACCGCGCCGAGCCGAAGGATCCCGAGGACAGACTTGTGATAAAGGATCTCGACTGCGTGAACCGCGAAGGCGCGAAGGTGCTCGACGACGTCACGTTCACCGCGAGAAGCGGAGAAATACTCGGTATCGCGGGTATCGCGGGAAGCGGTCAGCGCGAGCTGCTCGAAGCGATAGCGGGACTTCAGCACGTACAGTCGGGCGAGATAGTATATAACGACCCGAAGACAGGCAAGGTGGAAAATCTGCGCGACAAGACGCCGATGCAGATCCGTCAGCTCGGAGTAAGGCTGTCGTTCGTACCCGAGGACAGACTTGGCATGGGACTCGTCGGAAACATGGACATCATCGACAACATGATGCTCCGAAGCTACAGAAAAGGTAAATCGGCGTTCTTGCAGAGAAAGGAGCCGAGAGACCTCGCGAACGAGATAATAAAGAGTCTCGAGGTCGTCACACCCAGCGCGTCGACACCCGTCAGACGCCTTTCGGGAGGCAACGTGCAGAAGGTGCTCGTAGGGCGCGAGATCGCCTCGACCCCCACGGTACTCATGGCGGCGTACCCGGTGCGCGGACTCGACATCAACTCGTCTTATATGATATACAATCTGCTCAACCAGCAGAAGGAAAACGGAGTCGCGGTAATATTCGTCGGAGAAGACCTCGACGTTCTGCTTGAGCTTTGCGACAGGATACTCGTCATCGGCTCGGGCAAAGTGACGGGTCTCGTCAACGCGAGAACGGCGACGAAAGAGGAGATCGGTCTTCTCATGACCAAATCTTCCGCAGAAAACGAAGAGGGAGGGGCGAATAATGAATAAAACTGCAGCGGCAAAAGAAAAGAAAACGCGCGAGCCCCTTTTCCATATAGTAAAAAAGAGCGGGATAGTGTGGTGGAAGGCGTGGCTCATCAGGATCGCCGCCGTCATTGCGGCTCTGATGGTCGTCGCCGTCATCACGCTCGTCATGACCGGACAGAATCCGCTCGAAATGTACAAGGCTATGCTCGACGGAGCAGTCGGAAACAGCACGAGAACGTGGAACCTTCTTCAGGACACGGCGCTTCTTCTGCTCGTAGCTCTCGCGGTAACGCCGGCGTTCAAGATGCGATTCTGGAATATCGGCGCGCAGGGACAGGTGCTCGCAGGAGTCCTTGCGACGACGGCGTGCCTGCGCTATTTCACGGATAAGCTGCCGACGCCGCTCCTTTTCGTGGTGATGATCCTGTGCGCGATCCTCGCGGGCGCCGTCTGGGCGGTCATCCCCAGCATATTCAAGGCGTACCTCAACACTAACGAGACGCTCTTCACTCTGATGATGAACTACATCGCCATCAACCTCGTTGCGTTCTTCTGCTTCAGATGGTCGAAGAACAGCGGCAACGACGTCATCGGTCTTATCAACAGAAAGAGCAAGGTCGGCTGGCTCCCGGAGATCGGCGGGAACAAATTCCTGCTGATCGTTCTTACGGTCGCCGTACTGACGGTCGTATCGTTCATCTACCTCAAGTATTCCAAGCACGGTTACGAGCTCTCCGTCGTCGGCGAGAGCGAGAACACGGCGAGATACATCGGCATCAACGTAAAGAGCGTAGTCATCCGCACGGTCATTCTTTCCGGCGCGATATGCGGTCTTGCGGGATTCCTTCTCGTCTCGGGCGTTCATCACACGATGACGACCGAAGTCGAGGGAGGGCGCGGATTCACGGCGATCATCGTCTCGTGGATGGCTCACTTCAATCCCTTCTATATGATACTCACGTCGTTCCTGATCGTATTCATGGAGAAGGGCGCGATACAGGTCGCATCCTCCAAGAACCTTCAGCTCGACGACAACTTCTCGAGCATCGTTATAGGAATCATCATCCTGTTCATCATCGGATGCGAATTCTTTATCAATTACAAGATCAAATTCAAGTCGAAGAATAAAGAAGAGGAGGCGCTGAAGCAATGATTATAGATAAGATACTCTACATTCTTGCAAACGCCGTCAACAACGGTATGCCCGTCCTCTTCGGATCTACCGGCGAGATCATGACGGAAAAGTCGGGACACCTGAACCTCGGTATCCCGGGCATCATGGCAGTCGGCGGTATCAGCGGAGTCGTCACCGCGTTCTTCTATCAGCAGGTCGAGGGCAGAAGCAAATTCCTCATGATCCTCCTCCCGCTCCTCGCAACTCTCCTCGGTTCGCTCGTCATGGGACTGATCTACTGCTTCCTGACGGTTACTCTCAGAGCGAATCAGAACGTGACGGGCCTTGCGCTCACGACTTTCGGCATCGGCATCGGCAACTTCTTCGGCGCGTCCATTATCAAGCTTTCCCACAGTTCTCTCACCTCCGTCAGGATCGATGAGACGAGTAAACTGTTCAAAGCGACGCTCCCGTTCGCAAAGAAGCTCGGCGCCTTCGGTCAGCTCTTCTTCTCGTACAGATTCCTCGTCTATCTCGGCATCATCATCGCCGTCGTCTGCGCGTATATCCTTAAGCGCACGAGAGTCGGGCTCCACCTCAGAGCGGTCGGAGAAAACCCGGCGACTGCAGACGCCGCGGGCATCAACGTCAACCGCTACAAGTACGTTTCCACCTGCGTCGGCAGTATGATAGCGGGTCTCGGCGGACTCTTCTACTGCATCGACAAGAACGGCTGGTCGAACGACAATATCGGGCCTCTCGGCTGGCTCGCGATCGCGCTCGTCATCTTCGCTATGTGGAGACCGAACCTCGCGATATTCGGCTCGATCCTCTTCGGTCTGCTCCTCAATCTGTACGACCTGATCCCCGCGCTCGACCTCAACATCAAGTTCCCGCACGGCTACGATAAGCTCTTTAAGATGGTGCCCTATATCGTCACCGTCATAGTCCTTATCATCACCAGCGCGCGCAAGAAGCGCGAGAATCAGCCGCCGGCGAGCCTCGGTTTGAACTACTTCAGAGAAGACAGATAGTTTGGCAAATGTAAAACAATAGTTATGCAAATGTATAAATCCCCGGAGATCATACGTCTCCGGGGATATTTTTGTCTGCGGCAATACCTTTTGCGAGGCAGAGCGCGACGGGAAACAGTATCACTCCGGCGAAACCGAACGTGACGAATCCCACGTACGCGGCGGCGAGGGAGAGGAGCGGATGGACTCCGATCATCTTGCCGATCACTCGCGGCTCGGCGAACTGCCTTATCAGATACATCGCCGCGACGAGGATCAGCAGTCCCGCGCCGCGCGCCGTGTTGCCCGCGGCGAAAAGTTCGATCAGCGCCCACGGAACGAGTACGGCTCCCGAGCCGAGAACGGGGAGAAGGTCTATCAGCGCAACGACGAACGCTATGAGCAGAGCGTTTTCGATCCTTAGTATCACGAAGCCGAGAAAGAGCTCGGAGAAGGTGATGAGCATCATGATAAAGTATCCCTTGAGGTAGAGGGATAAGGCGCGGTTGATCCTTCGCCTGAATCCGGAGATAGCGCGCGTCCTGCCGCCGAAGAACGACTCGCCCTCCCGCGCCAACGCGCCCTTGTCGGTGCAGATGTAAAAGGTCGCGACGACGGTCGAGACGACGGCGAAGATCAGCCCCGGCAGTTTGCCTATGACCGCCGTCGCCGCGCTCGCCGCGAAAGAGGCGACGCCGGAGAGAGAGTCCTTGAGAAAGGACGACAGCGCGCCGTACGCGCTCTCGCCGTCCGCGAACAGATAGGACAGAAAAGGGACCTTCTCCTTCAGCTCGTCGATCCCGTCTACCGTCCTTTTCAGAAAATTGTCCTCGGACGAGAGGCTTTTCACTATCTGTGAGGCGACCTCCTCCGCTTCCTTCACGAGGACGGAGACGAACCACGACAGGACGAGAAAGATCGCCGCGATAAAGATCATGACGATAAACGCGGAGACGAATCGCCTGCCGACCCCGAAGCGGCGCGAGATGAAGGACGCGGCGGGTCTCACCGCGAGGGATACGAGATACGCGATGATGAACGGCGCAAGGCAGACGACGAGATATTTTCCGACGAGCCACACCGAAAGACACGCAAAGAACGCCGCTGCCCCCGTCAGCACCGCCCGTTTCAGCTTCGCCTCGTCCACGACCTCACCCCCGTCCGTTTTATACAATATTATGCCGCCGGGGAGCGCGTCTAATACAGAGCGGCGAAAACTCCGATTGACAAAGCGAGGATTATTTGGTAAAATTCTTTTGTAAAAACTATTTTGAGGAGATGCGATATGGTAAAAATCGAAGTTGAAGGATTCGGAGTCATGACGCTCGAGATGTACCCGGAGGCGGCGCCGATAACGGTCGAAAACTTTCTGAAGTACGTGAAGGACGGCTTTTACGACGGTCTGACCTTCCACCGCATATACAGAGGATTCATGATCCAGGGCGGAGACCCGACGGGTACGGGTATGGGCGACGGGAAACAGAAGCCCATAAAGGGTGAGTTCAGATCGAACGGAGTCGCAAACGACGTCTCACACGAGCGCGGCGTCATCTCGATGGCGAGAACGAACGTCAAAGACTCGGCGACGTGTCAGTTCTTCATCTGCCACGCGGACGCCTCTTTCCTCGACGGAGACTACGCGGCGTTCGGAAAGCTGACGGACGGATACGACGTCCTCGACGCGATCGCCGACGTTCCGGTCACCTACGGTATGTCGGGAGAGAGAACGACGCCGCTCGAGCCGGTCGTAATGAAGAGAGTCTGGATCGAAGAATAAAAAACACCGGGGAGTTTTGCTCCCCGGCAATTTTGTTTTCTGTCTATTCAGTCTGCTCTCGTTATGCTGTTGATGATGATCGGGGTCACCGGCTTTGACTGCTCGCCCCATTCGTTCACCGTCACTTCGACGTCCGATATCGCTTTCAGAACGTCCTCGCCGCCAGTCAGCTTGCCGAAAGCGGCGTATTTGCCGTCAAGGCTTGCGGAAGCGTCCGCGTTGCAGATGAAGAACTGACTCGTCGCGGAATCCATGCTCTGACTCGTTCTCGCCATGGAAATGACTCCGAACTGATGAGACAGAGGGTTGTCGTATCCGTTCTCTTTGAACTCGCCTTTGATAGCGGCGTGCTCTCCGCCGTGTCCGTCGCCGCCCTGGATCATGAAGCCCTTCATAACGCGATGGAATTCAAGACCTTCGAAATAGTTCTCGTCGACGTAGGAAAGGAAATTCTCGACCGTTATCGGCGCGAGATCGGGGTAGAGCTCGAGAGTCATCACGCCGAAGTCCTTGACGTCGATCTTTATATCGACCGTGTTAGCGTACGGATCGTCGACCTTCGGGCCGTCGAGAGATTCTTCGGTCGGCGTGTTGTTATTTGAGTTTGAATTGTTGTTCGCGTCCGGGTTGATCTCGATCGGATCGCACGCGGCGAACGAGAGAAGCATGACTGCGGCTAATATAAGGGTAAGGATCTTTTTCATTTTCGTATCTTCCTTTCAGAATACCTTTTATTATATAAGATTATAGCAGGGAGGAGCGCCGTTGTCAATCGTCTGAAAAACAAAAAAAGTCTGCGGCGCGCTCGCTGCGCCGCAGACCGATCGTCCCGTCGGTACGTCACCCACCGCACGGGAGATAAATTTCATTTTATTTTGAGCTCTCCGGAACGATAAGTCCGTAGCTTCCGGCTTCGCGCTTGTAGACGACGTTCGTCTCGCCCGTCTGCTCGTCCTTGTAGACGTAGAAGTTGTGATCGAGCAGATTCATCTGAAGGATAGCCTCTTCCGCAGTCATCGGTTTCAGAGGGAAGCTCTTCGTCCTGATCTTGAACTCGTTCTCCTCGCCGAAGTATTCGTCGGCGGGCGCCTCGTCAGCCGGATAATTGATCTTTTCGCGCAACTTTTTCTGCAGTCTCGTCTTGTTTTTCCTGAGCTGTCTCTCGATGGAGTCGATGCACTCGTCAAGGGCGATGCGGAAGGTGGGGCTCGTTTTTTCGGCGCGGAACAGCGTTCCGTTGCAGGAGATCGTGACCTCCATGCGGTCGCTCTCACGAACCTTTCTCAGCGTGACGAAGGCTTAGGGTTCTCCTCTGAAATACTTATCGAATTTCGCAAGCTTCTTCTCGATAAGCTCCTTCGTTTCGTCATAGACGTTCATTTGCCTTCCTATGATCGTTGTTTT
>CADBTH010000227.1 GCA_902797495.1 uncultured Ruminococcus sp. | reverse complement strand
GCACTGACGAAAGTGGGCTCTTCTTTAACAATAAACTGGTCACCCCAGGGATGGTTAGGTCTTGTTCCGACGAAGATTATATCGGCGGAAAGAAACTCATCGTTTCCGTAGCCGTTTCCCGCAGCCCATACAGAATCGCGGAAAGCTATGAACTCTTCGCGGGTGCCGTTGTAATAAAACTCAAAAATACTTGAATTCATAAAAGCGTATTTTGAGAGTTTTTTCAGCGTATTCTGCACAAGCATTTTTTCTGCTACAAAACCGTTGAACGCATATTCGCCGATCTCTTCAAGGCTTCTCGGAAGAACGATCTCGTCAAAGTTGCCGCAGCCCTTGAACGCCCATGGGCCTATTTTCTTCAGTCCTTCCGAAAACTCGATATGCCATAACTTGCCGTCGCAAAAAGCGCCGTTACTAATTTCTTTTAACGTTGACGGTAACTTGATGCTGTCAAGTTTTTCACAGTATTGGAAAGCGTATTCACCTATATGTTCAAGTCCTTCCGGTAAATTGATCTCGGTAAGATTTTTGCAATATGCGAACGCCCTTTCCCCGATCGACGTTACTCCGTCGGGCAAGCAGACAGTTTCAACGGAGCTTCCGTAGAAAGCGTATTTTCCTATCGATTTGACTCCATCGGGAATTACGCTGCTATTGCAGCCGAGCACGACGGTATCACTGCCTTTTTCGATCAGGCAATTGTCCTCGCTGTAATATGTTTCATTATTCTCATCTACTGTTATTTCATTGAGAGACGTACAGTTGATGAAAGCGAAATAAGCGATCTCGGACAGGCTTTCGGGAAAATGAATGCTTTTAAGCGACGTGCAGCCTACAAAAGAATTAGAACCGATTTTAACAAGTTTTTTCGGCAGAGTGACGCTTTCAAGAGAGGCGCAGCTATTGAATAAGGATTCGATCTCCGTGATCTCGTCCGGCAAAACTATCTCTTTCAAGGAATCGCAGTATGCGAACGCTCTGCCTGCGATTTCGGTCACAGAATCCGGAATTGCGACAGTCTCTATTGATTTACAGAGAATAAATGCGCTCCGCTTGATCGCCGTTACGCTTTCGGGGATCGAGACTGTCTTAAGGTTTGTGCATTCTCTGAAAAAGCCTTCGCCGATCGTTTCTACACCCGACTCTATGACAACGCTGACGATTTCATCTTTTACAGAGTAGATCGGCGGTCTTGAGCTCGGCGGAGCAAATTGATCGTACGGATAATCATACATCGCGCCGCTGCCGGAGATCGTCAGGACTCCGTCCTCGAGTCGCCACGTTACGTTCTCACCGCATACCCCCTCAGCCGCGGCGAATGAGGTGACGGACACACAGCCTATGATCATAATCACAGCCGTGAGTATAGCTAAGATCCTTTTCATTTTTGTTCCTCCTTTTAAATTGTAATCGTTGTTTATGTTTAACCTATGATCCCGGATAAAACGTATCTGATCAAGAGCAGATCCTTAAGATCGATCATCTCGTCTTTGTTGACGTCGGCGTTGGCCGGTATGACGTTGTTTTCATCTTCCGCGCCTGCCAATAGTTTTCTGAATATCAGTATATCCTTCAGATCTATGCCGCCGTCGCCGTTAACGTCTCCTTTGCCTACATCCAATTCAAGTCTCGGTATAACGTGTTCTTCCGAGTATCCGCAGAAAACGCATACGACTCTTTCTGTGCCTGAAGAAGTATACGTCGGGGCGGTCGAGCCGAATTCATCGACCTTGAACCGGTGCCCTTTTGCCTTGAGCGTTTCCGTTATCCTTTCGCCGCACAGCGTGCAGGTATATTCCGCTATCCCGTCTTCTGTACAAGTGGCTCGCTTTATCACTTCAACATTGCCTCTTTTGTGCGTGCATACTTCTCCTTTGATGTGCACGTAGGCTTTGCTGAATCTGTCAGATCTGTAAATGGATTCCCACTGCTCCCTTGTTCCGTCGAAGAAAATATCCGTCAAACTGCTGCACGACGTAAAAGCTTTCATGTCGACTGACGTTACGCTTTCGGGGATGCGAAGGATTTTAAGATTCTTACAGTTGTAATAGGCGCCCATAGATATTGAAGTGACTCCGTCCGGTATGGAGACTTCGGTAAACTTGTCGCAGTATGCGAAAGCGTATGGATGGATCTCTGTGAGCGAGTCCGGATATTCGACCTTTTCGAGAGATTCACAGCCGCAGAAGCAGTCACCCGGTATGTACGTCACTTTGTCCGGTATCGTGATCTCGCTTATTCCGTTGCATTTATAAAATGCATAGATCCCGATCGTTTCGACGCTGTCCGGAAGCTGTACCGACGAGAGTACTTCAGTTCCCGAAAAAGCATATTCGGGGATTTCCGTATCCCACGAGAACTCTACCGCGCACCCGCTTCCGACAGGTCCTGCGTCGACCAGCGTCGGGCATCCGTTCAAAAATGAAAGGCGAACTTTTGTCAGGCTTTTCGGCAGCTTCACGTAACTTAGCGAAGTGCAGTTCCTGAATACGTTGTCGCCGACCCCTGCGACGCCCTCCGGTATTATTACCGACGTCATCCCGGTACAGTTTTCAAACGCGCATCCTGCGACGCTGAGAGTTCCTTCCTTGACTGTGAAATCTCCCGTCGCCGTTTCGCTTACCCGTATAAGATGACGGTCGAGGTACAAATTGCCGTCCTCATAATTGTTATCATCTTCATAGCGCGGAGTACCTTTGAATGCACGGCCGCCTATGTATGTGACTGAATCGGGGATAGTATACCTTTCTAAAGACGAGCAGTTTAAAAACGCGGAGGAATTAATGTTTTTCAGCGATGACGGAAGATCTATCGAGAACAGAGACGTGCAGTTTTCGAAAGCGGCGCTTCCGATAGTGACGAGCGAGTTCCCGAGATCGATCTCCATCAAGTCGGAGCAGCTGTCAAAGGCGTTAGAGCCTATCGATTTTACATTCATAAGTGTTACTTTGGAAAGATCCGAGCATCCGAAAAAAGCGAATGAACCTATGCCTGTAACGGTGTCCGGGATCTTTACAGTTCGCAATGATTTACACATGGAGAAGGACGCCGCCCCGATCTTTGTTATGCCGGATTCGATCACTACTCTCGTTATATCTTCTTTATAAGATTCCCAGGGAGTGAGTGAAGTAAGGTTTCCGTTAATGAAAAATGCATCAAAATCGTACATTGCATCCGAGCCTCGGATCCGAAGCACGCCGTTATTATAACTCCAGAACGCCGCAGAGCCGCACCGCCCTTCTGCGGAAGCGCGGACTCGCGTTGCCGGAACGGCACAGAATACCAATACCAGCGCGATAAACAGAGACGCCGCTTTGATCAGTTTCGATCTTTTGTAAGAGTCGTTCATCATTATTCCTTTCCTCACAAACCGTTTTAAGCTGAATACCGTTATTCGAATACTTTTTCAGCATTCTTGAAATTATCGTTCTTTCCGCCGATCCCGGCTTCGATTTGCGCCCAGCTTTCGGGGTCGGAGCCTGTGATATGTACCGTACGCAGATCAAGGCAACGGTAAAATGCTCCGTTCGCAATAACGGTGATGCTTCCGGGAATCGTCAGCTCACTCAAACTGCGGCAGCCGTAAAACGCCTCTACGCCGATCTCCGACGCGTCCCCGAAGAAAGATGCGCTATGCAAATGGCTGCACTCGGCAAAGGCGCGCTTTCCGATCCTGCCGCTGCATACGGCGGAGAATTCAAGAAGGTTGCGGCACGATTCAAAAGCCCCGTTTCCGATCCCGGATATTTCACCGTCAAACACAGCGGAAACCAGAGCTGTGCAGTCGGCGAAAGCACACTTTCCTATCTGTCCGCTTCCGGTCACGGTCACCTCACGTAGATTCGTGCATGCGTTGAACGCCGAATCTCCGATGCCGCCGGCGGAGATGCCGACCGTTGCCGCTTTGAGCGCGGTACATTTGGCAAATGCTTCTTTCCCGATCTCGGCAGATCCTGAGACGGTTAATTCCTGCACGTACGTGCAATACTTGAACGCCCCTTCTCCGATATATGTGACCGTCGTCGGAAGAGATATTGAGATCAGGGAGGAGCAGCCGTAAAACGCCTTCTTTTCGATTGAGGTCACCCCGTACGGTATTTCAGCTTTATTCAGTTTAGCGTCATTCGCGAAAGCTTGTGCTCCTATGGTCGTTACAGACGAGGGTATGTTAACCGATCTGAGTTGATCACAGCTCATGAACGCCTGATTTCCGATCTTTGAAACGGAGGACGGAAGAAACGCTTCATACAGCTTCGCGCTTCCGTAAAACGCGCCGTCGCCTATTCCTGTGATACCGTCCTTTACGACCAAGGTTATCGCTTTATTTCTCACTTCTTCGAACGGTGTGTTGGAAGCGTCCGAAACTACGTCTCCCGAACCTTCGATGACGAGGATGGCTTTGATCGGGTCAAAAGACCAGGTAACTCCGTTTTCGAGCTGACCGGTTTCGGTAGGATTTGCACGGTTTTCTGCGTCTTTTGATCTGTCGTAAACGTTATTTTGATTCGGGTTTGAACCGTTATTTGCGGGATCGGTCTTTCCGCTGTTCCCGAAATTCGGGGTAAGCGGCGGAATGACTGAGTTCGTTATGTCTGTCTCATTTGTCGGTACGCTCGTTTCCGGAGCCGGTGTATCGGAGGTATCGCTATTGATCACCTCATACGTCTCGCTTTTTACTTCCCGCGTAGTTTCGTCCGCACTTTCAGTTTCATCAAGCGTTGCAGTATCTCCCGGCGCCGTGTCGGTCACCTCAGTTGTTTTTTCGGAATCGGGAGGAGTTACTATTATCGTTTCGGGATCGGCGCCGAACAGCGCCGCGGTTTTCTCGTACGTTTCGTGTATGAATGCGAAGACCGGCTCGCGTATCCCGTCGAACGTCATCAGAGCGCCGAATGAAAGAAGGATGACAGCCGCGGCTACAGCGCCCTTTTTTGCTCTTGAATCGATCATCTTTCCGATAAAGGATCTATCAGGCTCGATCGACGAGGATACGTCGTCGAAAAAACCGTCTGAGAATGACAGCTCGATCTCATCTTCTTCCGGTATCATTGCAAACTCTTGCCTCGCACTTTCCATAAATGCGTCGACGAGAGTTTCTCTTATGCTGTACAGCGGGTCGGTTTTAGTCATTGCGGATCACCTCCTTTTCCTTCAATAGTTTTATAAGCATAGCGCGCCCGCGCTTGAACTGCATCTTTACCGTACCGTAATTTCTTCCGAGGGCATTTGCTATCTGCTTTTCGCTCATTTCTTCGACAAGCCGCAAATACAGAACGTCTCTGTATTTTTCGTCGAGCCTATTGATACATCCGACGATCGTTTCGAATGAGGACTTGTCGGCGACTTCACTCGCGGCGTCCTTCTCATATGAAAAATCGACCGATTCTATATCAACGACTTTCGGCGACGAAGCCTTTTTCCTTGCAATATTGATCGCGGCGTTCTTAGACGCGATAAGTACGTAACTTCGGGCTTTTGAGGGAACTGCGGTGTCAACGGAATCAAGATTTGACGCTATTCTGATCAGCGCGTCCTGAACGGCGTCTTCCGCATCCTGCGTATTTCCGACTATCCTCTCAGCGACGTAAAGCATCTGCTTTCCGTATGTATTGAAAATAAACTCGAGTTTTTTTATTGATCCGACGTCGTCTTCGGGTATCATACTCAGAAACAAGATCTGCAGCCCTCCTTTCCATTTGTTCTCTTTTATTATATCACGCGCGCGGCGGAGCGGCAACTGCACAGATATTTCCCGTATGCATTTCTATAAATAATAACAATATTTGCGAAAAAAAGGTAACGCTTTTTAAAAAAATAATCGGGTGATGCGTATCTTGATATATTTCCATCATTATGTTATACTTAAAATATACAACGGTTCGGAAGGACATTGCTATGGAGAGAATACCTTTGAATTTCGGATGGGAATATACGGACGTCGCGACGGAGGCGTTTCTTCGCGGCGAGGGGGCGGCGGACGAGACCGTCGACATACCTCACACGGTCGCCGTCACGCCGTACGACTATTTTGACGAGAGTATTTATCAGAAGGTCTGCGGTTACAGAAAGAGGATAGAAGTTCCCGCGGAGTGGGCGGGGAAGATAGTGTTTCTGAACGTCGGCGCGGCGGCTCACGCTGCGACGGTCTTCGCGGACGGAAAAGAGATATTCACTCATCTCGGCGGCTACACCGCGTTCCGAGTCGAGCTGACGGATCATATAAAGCCGGGAGAAAGTGCACTCGTATCGATAAAGGTCGACAGCCGCGAGACGCTCGATATCCCGCCTTTCGGAAACGTCGTGGACTACATGACTTACGGCGGCATTTACCGAGAGGTGTTCCTTGAGGTCGCGGACGAGGCGTATATCAAAGATCTTTTTGTCATTCCGACGGCAGACGGCGCGCTCTGGAGGATCGAGGCAAGACTCACCGTCGACGGGGATTTCGACGGCGTAAAACTTGCATTATCGGATCCTGACGGGAAGATCATTGCGGGAGGGGAATACTTCTTTTCGGAAAGACCGTTCCTCAGCGTGGCGGGAGTCCGTCCCTGGGACATAGATTCTCCCGTTCTGTATACCCTTGAAGCGACGCTGATAAAGGAATGGGAAGAGGTCGATACGTACAGGACGAGATTCGGCTTCAGGAGCGCGGAGTTCAGAGCTGACGGCTTTTATCTTAACGGCAGAAAACTGAAAATAGTCGGACTCAACCGCCATCAGAGCTATCCCTACGTCGGCTACGCGATGCCGGAGAGCGTGCAGAAGCTCGACGCGGATATACTGAAGTACGAGCTCGGAGTAAACGCCGTGCGCACTTCCCACTATCCGCAGTCGCAGCATTTCATAGACAGATGCGACGAGATAGGGCTTCTCGTCTTCACGGAGATACCCGGCTGGCAGCATATCGGCGGCGAGGAATGGAAGCGTGTCGCCGTGAAGTGCGTGCGCGAGATGGTGACTCAGTACAGGAACCATCCGTCGATAATTCTTTGGGGCGTTCGTATCAACGAATCGGTCGACGACGATGAGTTTTACCGCGAGACGAACAGAGTCGCACGCGAGCTCGACCCGACGAGGCAGACGGGAGGCGTCAGATGCTTCAAGAAGGGAAGCCTTCTTGAGGACGTTTACACTTACAACGATTTTCTGCACAACGGAGAGAACGCAGGGTGCGAAAAGAAGAAGGCCGTCACGAGCGATATGAGCAAGGGCTACCTTGTGACGGAATACAACGGGCATATGTTCCCGACGAAGACGTACGACAGCGAAGAGCACAGAACGGAGCACGCAGTTCGCCACGCATCGGTCCTTGACGCGGTGGCGGGAGAGGACGATATAGCGGGCTCCATCGGTTGGTGTATGTTCGACTACAACACCCACCGCGATTTCGGAAGCGGCGACCGCGTCTGTTATCACGGTGTGCTCGATATGTACAGAAACCCGAAGACTGCGTCGTTCGTCTACTCTTCCATGAGACATGAGAAGCCTTTTCTCGAACTGTCGTCGTCTTTCGATATAGGAGAGCGGCAGGCTAGCTTCCGCGGAAGGATACTCGCCTTCACAAACGCCGACAGCGTTAAGATGTACAAGAACGGAGAGTTCGTCAAGGAGTTCACACACGCGGACACGAAATTCAAAAATCTCCCGTACGCTCCGATCGAGATAGACGACCTGATCGGAGAGGGGCTCGGTAGGGATGAAGGTTTTTCTCCCAAACAGTCGAAGCTCGTCAAGGATATT
>CADBTH010000226.1 GCA_902797495.1 uncultured Ruminococcus sp. | reverse complement strand
CTCCTCGAGCTCCTTCATCTCTTTGAAGCGGCGGTTTATCACCTGCTGCGTCCTCTTTGCGAAGGTATCGCGGTACCTTCCTTTGATAAGGCGCTCAAACTCTTCGTCAAGGTTTTCGCGCTCTGTCTTAGTTCCGGGGTCCTCGGTGCTGAGGTTCCCGGTGTCGGGGTCCTCAAGGCGAACAGCGTGAGCCTTGGGGTTCTCGATATCCTGCCCGGCGGCGGCAGACTCAGCGGATACTTCCGCGTTTTCGGTCGTCACGACCGTCTCGCCCGTTAAAGCGTTTTCTTCCATAAAAACTCCTTTTTATATCATATATCGGCAAATGCCGGTATAAGCTGATTTTTAACGGCGTCACCACCGTGCCGCCTACACCTCATCAGTCAACTCCGCGCGAACCCCGAAAAATCTGACTATTTTCCGAGGACCCCGCCCGTTGACAGCTTCCCCTCAAGGGGAAGCCTTATTTTGCCTTCCCCTTGAGGGGAAGGTGTCGAGTTTACTCGACGGATGAGGTGTAGACGGCTGGCAGACAGCCGTCGTCGCTACGTACAGATGACGTGCTCCGGGTATTTTGACTCGAGCAGCAAAAATCCGTTCTCGACAGTCTTCAGCGCGGCGTCGAACTCCGCGGCGTCGCGCTTTCTGAAGTCCGCGTCGATCGTGACGGAGCCCTTGTCTGCCGAGACGTAAAGGCTCTTCGTCTTCCCCTCGCGCTCCGCGCGTCTTGCGATATCAATAAGGTCGAAGGCGAGTATCGAGGCGGCGGCGCAGACGAGGTCGCTACCTGCCGGAGCGTAGTCCGCGTGCCCCGTTATATCGACAAGGTAGCGCGAATCGGAGCAGACGGAGTATGTAAATTCGATCACTCTCCCCACTCCTCTCCGCTCTCGAACGACACCGTGATCCCGCCTCCGCGCTCCTCGCCTTCCGGCGCGGCGGCGGACGAGATGTCCTTGAAGTCGGGTATCTGATAGACGGTCTTGATCGACTCCGCGACGGCGGATATCGCCCCCGCCGCCTCCTTTACGGACTTGAAGTCGACCTTGCCGTATATCTTCTCGACGTTCTCCTGAACGCTCTCTCCCTCCGCGCTGCGCCCCTTCTCGGTGACGATGTATCTTCTGAACTGGTCTGAGTCGGCGAGCGCGTCGCCGATCACGCTGCCGAGCGCGTCGGAGAGCTTTCCGAGTCCCTCGAGGCGGCGAGCGCCGCGGATGGACGAATCGAGAAGCGCTCCGCACTTTTCGGCATACGTCTTTTTATTTTTTCGCATCATACAATACCCCCTTTCGCGGCAGCCTCCGCCCTCGCCGCGTTTTCGGCGATGAGCTTGAGCATCTTGTCCTTGCCTTCGAATTCCATCATATTGATGCAGGCGACGGCTTCGTTCGCTCTTTCGGGCTTGAAAAGACCCATCGCGAAGAACTCCTTCGCCGTCTCGTTCAGGACCGCTCTCGAGGACGGACTCCGGCGCTCCGCGATCACCTTCACGTCAAACGACGGAACGTACGAATACTTATATCCGTAAGCGTCCCTCTGCTGTTTCCGAAGCGCCGCCGCGGAGTATTTTACAAACGCGTAGCCCTCGCCGTCGGCGATCCTGTATTCTCTATCTTCGTATTCGAACTGACGGAGCAGCTCGATCACGCAAAGCGTCACGCGGCGGAAGACGTCGTAGCTTCCCGCGATCATATCGCGCGAGAGCTTGTTTCCCGCCTCCTGAAGCGCCTCGATGGCTGAGGCGGCGGTGACTCCCGCCGTCGTTCCTCCCTGCTGAAAATCGCGGTTTCCGGCGGTCTCCTTCAGCTCGTCGATCTTGTGCTTCAGCACCGCGAACGCCGAGCCGTCGACTCCGGGGGCGGCGATCTGCCTTATCGAGTCGTCGCCGAGGCGCGAGCCCTGAACGTGGACGAAGGGGCGCGTGAAGTCGGCGAACTCCTCCTCGTTGACGGAGCCGTCCGTGCGGATGAAGTACCTCGCCCTGCTCGACAGCTCCGCGCTTTTCGTCAGAGCCTCGGAGAGGCGGTCGATCTGAGTCTGCGTGTCGCGCATCGCCTCGATCAGACCGAAGCCGCAGGGTGAATTCTTTATGGGAAAGAGCGGATCAAAGAAGAAGGGATAGAGACCGTGTTCGTAGATGCCGCCCCGGTATTCATAGTCGGAGTCATATATTACCTTATCCCCGCAGAATTTTATAAGACTTACTATGCCGCTGTGCTTAATGTAGCAATCGGTCACCACGACCTTTCCCGAAAGATCCGCCCCCTCGAGCGCCGGGAATATGCCGTAATGATCGCGTCCGACGTTCGGATCTTTACAGTCTATATAATGATCCAGCAGTAACTGGTCTACGATCTTGGAATAGAAGACGAAATCCGAATCCTGTATATCGGAGATCCCCGGCTGCCAGCACAGTGCCGGAATATCCACCTTCTCGATCCTTACCGCGCTCTCGCCTTTGTATTCGCGGCTTTCCCAAAAGACGCCGAAGCAGCCCGTTCCGTGCTTCAGTTTGTCGTACCAGACGTCGCTCCAGACCTTCTCAAAGCACGCCTCGTCGTAGACGGAGGGCAGTATCTTCGAGAGCATTCCCGCCGCCTCCTCGCCGTCGCGGTCTTTCGGAAGGACGAAGGGCGCGGGAACGTTGTCGACTGCGTCCGCGTGCTTGTTCGCTATCGCGTTGAAGAGCCACGCCGTGCGCTCCCCGTCTCCCTTCATGCGCCAGAATTCCTCCTCCTCTCTTATCCTGGCGTTTTCCGCGCTCCGCGCCGCGAGGTATTTTCTGAATATCCCGAACAGATCCTGATAATACTCGTTTCTTTCCATTTTTACGCTCCTTGATAATCAAATTTTTTGTATTTTGTGCCCAGGTCGAGCGGGTCGTCCGCGAAGACGGTCGGCGTGCTCCACGGGCGGCGCGGCGCGATCGGCCGCGACATCGCGAAGTAGCGGAAGCTGTCGGCGAAGTGATCCTCGCCGTCGGTGTCGAGGTCCTCCGGATTCGTCCTGCTGTAGACGAGTGACGGAAGAGTCCTTATAGCCTCGCGGCAGGTCTTGAAAAAGTAGACCATAGGTCTGCCGTCCTTGCCGAACGCAAGGCGGTAGTGGCACTGCATCCAGCCGGGGATACGCTTGTTGTCGCCCGGCTCGAACGAGACGAAGCGGCGGTCTGCGGCGTCGATTATCGCCTCGCCGCGGGACGAGTCCCATATCGACGGGTCGGCGACGCCGTATACCGTCTTTCCCTTCAGCCAGCGGTGGGTGGACTCGATCTCGGCGATCTTCTCGAACTGCCTGTCCGGAGTCCACTTGACCCCGACGTTCGGGGACGACGCGCCGTAGAGCTGAAGGATAAGGTAGGCTCTGCCCTCGTAGTCGACCGCCCACCAGGAGACGTCGAACGGCTTGCCGTAGCCGAAGTCGTAGCTGCGGTATATCTGCCACTCACGCGGCACTTCGAAAGGGTCGATGACGTGAGTCCAGAGGCGGTCGGCGTAGTGCTCGGGCGAGTCGCGGAACTCCTCGAAGAACTGCCCCTCGAATATGTCCCAGTCGCCGTCGAGCCACGCGCGGCGCAGCTTTTCGGGAAGGGACTTCAGCCGCTGTGCGTACTCGGGGTCGAACTTCATCAGCGCGGGGTTGTCCGTCACGAGGCTCTTTATAAAGGAGTAGTCCTCGGGGTCCTCGCCGCGGTTGAAGCGTCGGTCGATGAAGAGGCGCTTGACCCACGAATGACCGACCCCGCCCGGGTTGCAGGTGAGATAGACTCTCTTCGGAAAACTGTTCGCGCCGCGCACCGTCGCAGATATCACGCGGAACGCCTCCTCCGTGAACTGAGTCGCCTCGTCGATGAAGACGACGTCGTACTCCGTCCCCTGGAACTTCGTAAGGTCGCCCTCCGTCCGGCACGCCCGCAGACTGAGACGGGACGAGTTCGGAAAGACGAACTCGCGCTCCGAGGCGCGGTACTTCGCGACCCCCTTCAGCTCGTACTCGAGCGCGTTAATGTGGTTTGACTTCAGCTCGGGGTAGGTCTTCCTTATTATGCAGACCTTGATCCCGGGCCACACGAGGCAGAGCAGCTTCGCCTTCGTCCTGACGGCAAAGCTCTTTCCCCCGCCCCTCGCTCCGCCGAACGCGACGAAGCGGTGGCGGTCGAGCAGAAACTCCTTCTGCCGACCGCTCGGCATTGAAAACTTCAATTCCATACTCCCTCCGAAAAAAATAAACCGAACACCCTTTTTGAGGGTATTCGGTTCTCGAAAAATGTCGAACACTTGTTCGTTTTGCGGTCTAAAAAAATCGGAGTCGATCTCCAACTGTCTGCATTTTACCACAAAATCGCCGATTTGTCAATAAAACCGCAATCTTATTGCCAAAAAATTGAGGATTTACTGAATGAAATGAATTGACGCTCCGCGTCATGAATTGATGCTTCGCATCATGAATTCTCGCTTCACTCCATGAATTGAATTGCCTCCTATGCCCCGCAGGGCAATTCACGCGCCGCAGGCGCAATTCATGCCGTAAGGCAATTCATGCCCGAAGGGCAATTCATTGCGGGCTTTGCCCGCTTACGGCTTGATATCCTCCGCTATCCACTTCCTTATAGTCTGATAGTGGCT
>CADBTH010000225.1 GCA_902797495.1 uncultured Ruminococcus sp. | reverse complement strand
GCTCGACCCGTTCTGCGCCGAGCTCTTCGGAGGGATAGACCGCGACGCCGTCGACTTCGTACCGAACTTCGACAACACGACGGAGGAACCGGTGCTCCTTCCCACGTCCTTCCCGAACATACTCGTCTCACCCAACATGGGTATCGCCGTCGGTATGGCGTCGAATATCTGCTCGTTCAATCTCGCCGAGGTCTGCGACGGGGCTATCGCTCTTCTGAAGAACCCGAACACGACCACGGAAAAGATAATGAATATCGTAAAAGCCCCCGATTTTTCGGGAGGCGGCTACCTTCTCTACGACCGCGAGCAGATGGAGAAGATATACGAGACGGGCAAGGGCAGCTTCAAGCTCCGAGCGAAGTACTCCTTCGACAAGGAGAACGGATGCATCGAAGTCCTTCAGATACCGTACACCACGTCCATTGAGCTTATAATAAAGAAGATCTCCGACCTGATGAAGGACGGAAAGGTGAAGGAGATCACTGACGTGCGCGACGAGATCGACCTTTCCGGCTTCAAGCTGACGATCGACGTGCGCCGCGGCACCGACCCCGACGCGCTGATGAAGAAACTCTATAAACTGACTCCTCTCGAGGACGACTTCGGATGCAACTTCAACGTCCTCATCGATTCCTCTCCGCGCCAGCTCGGAGTCGTCGGTATACTGAAGGAGTGGATCGCGTTCCGCCTCGGCTGCGTTAAGCGCACCCTCAATTTCGACCTCGGCAAGAAACGCGACAAGCTCCACCTCCTTGTCGGACTCGGAAAAGTCCTTCTCGACATCGACAAGGCGATCAAAATAGTCCGCGAGACGGAGCACGAATCGGACGTCGTTCCGCGCCTCATGGAAGGCTTCAAGATCGATCAGGTGCAGGCGGAGTACATCGCCGAGATCAAGCTTCGCCACCTCAACCGCGAATACATCATCAACCGCATCAAGGAGATCGAGACTCTCCGCGAGGAGATCGCAGAGATCGAATCGATACTCGCGGACGAGCTTAAACTGCGCGCGCACGTAGCGAAGGAGCTGTCCGAGATCAAAAAGAAATACGGCGTGCCGCGTAAAACGCAGATAATCTACACGGAGGACATGGAAGAAGAGCCCGTCGTCGACGAGGTGGAAAACTACAACGTCCGCATCGTCTTCACGAAGGGCGGCTACTTCAAGAAGATCACGTTCCTCTCCCTGCGCGGAAACGACGAGCAGAAGCTGAAGGACGGCGACGAGATAGCGTATATCGCCGACACCGAGAACGTCAAGGAGATCATGGTCTTTACGGATAAGTGTCAGGTCTATAAAGCGCCTCTCGATATCTTCGATCAGGTCAAGGCTTCCTCCTTCGGCGAATTCCTCGCCCCGAAGCTCAACTTCGACGAGGACGAGCGACCCGTAATGGTTCATCTGATGCCCGACGACAAGTCGAAGGAAAAGGACCGCCTCGTCTTCATCTTCGAGAACGGAAAGGGAGTCAGAGTCCCGCTGACGTCGTACGAGACGAAGTCGAACAGAAGAAGACTGACCGGAGCCTACAGCTCCGCCTCCCCGATCGCCGGCATCGCGTACGAGGAGAAGGGAGAACCCGTCGAAATGTACCTTGAAAACGACGCGGGAAAGGCGATCTCCTTCAAGTCGTCGCTCATTCCCGAAAAGTCGACGAGATCCGCATCCGGAGTCACCCTCTTCACTCTGAAGAAGGGGCAGAGGATAGTCAGAGTCGAGAGCGGAGCGGCGCTTGACTCCGTTCCCGAAGCGGCGAAATGCAGAAAAATAAAACTGCCGGCGACCGGCGTTAAAGTAAAATAATAATATCGGAGACAGTTATGAGCGAAAAGAAAAGAAAATTCATGGTAAGGCTTATATGCCTCATTCTCGCGGGACTTATGGTCGTCGGCGGAGGTATCGCCGCGATCAGCGTGCTCGTCGGAGGCTGAGCCGAAAAACAAAGTCCGGCATATACTGTTAAAAAAGTGCCGGAAGGTAGTTATGGTAAATAAGTATAAAAAAACTCTCGGCGCGTGCTGCCTCGGATACGTCACGCAGTCGATAGTCGTGAATCTCGCGCCGCTCTTTTTCGTCATCTTCAAAAAGAGCTACGGTTTCTCATATTCGTTCATCGCCGCAATAGTCCTCGCCACCTTCGTGATACAGATAGCCGTCGACGCGCTCTCGGTGAAATTCATGGGAGTACTCGGCTACAGAAGGTGCGCCGTACTTTCGCAGGCGGTGTCCGCGCTCGGTATACTTTTCCTCGGGCTTCTTCCCGCGGTGATGTCAAACCGGCACGCGGCGGTGCTGATATCCGTCTTCTTCTATTCTGTCGGAGGCGCGCTGATCGAGGTCGTCATCAGCCCGATCACGGACTCTCTGCCGACGAAGTCGAGCGAGGCGTCGATGTCCTTCCTTCATTCGTTCTATTCGTGGGGGCAGGTCTTCGTCATCCTCGTAACGACCCTCCTTCTGCTTCTGACCGGAGAGGGGTCGTGGAACCTTATCCCGTTCGCCTGGGTCGCAGTTCCTCTCGTCAGCCTGATAATGTTCACGAGAGTCCCGATAATCGAGCCGGAGCCGCAGAGCGCGGCGAAGGCGACCGGACGGCTCTTCGGAAGGAAAATATTCCTCCTGACGATATTCCTCATGATCTGCGCGGGAGCGGCGGAGCAGGTGATGGCGCAGTGGGCGTCTCTCTTCTGCGAGCGCGGACTCGGAGTCGACAAGGTCGTCGGCGACCTGCTCGGACCGTGTCTTTTCGCCGCTTTTATGGGACTCGGCAGAACGTATTACGGAGCGCGCGGAGATAAGATAGATCTGCGGCGCGCGCTGACGGCCTGCTCGTCGCTCGCCGTAGTTTGCTACCTCGTCACGGTCTTTTCCGGAACGCCTGCACTCTCGCTCGCGGGATGCGCGCTTTGCGGACTCGGAGTGAGCCTTCTGTGGCCCGGTATGATATCTATGTCGTCGAAGACTTTCCCGCGCGGAGGCCCCGCCATGTTCTCCTACCTCGCCCTCGGCGGCGACGTCGGATGCGCGCTCGGCCCGTACCTGACGGGGATCGTCTCCGACAAAGTGCTCGCCTCCGACGCGGGTGCCTCTCTCGCCGCAAAGATCGGCGCGGGAGCGGACGAGATCAGCCTGAAAGCCGGTATCCTCGCGGGGATAATCTTTCCCGTCGCGATGCTCATCGGCACGGTAGTCCTCGGAAGAGCCTCAAAAAAGAAAAGAGAATAATAAAACGCGGCGGAAATCCGCCGCGTTCCTTTATTTCAAGAAAGATTCGAGTATCTTGTGTTTTATCGAAGAGAACTTGTACGCCGATTCGAAATCCCTCTTGTTCTCGTAGCAAGCCTCGATATCGGCGACGACACGGTACTTCCCGATGAAGCCGAGAGTCGACGTTTCCGAAAGCGGAAGAAGCAATTCGAGCGCCTTTGAAAACTTGAATTCCGACGAGAGGAATTTCGCCCTGAGATATTTCATCTGATCTGACGACATATAGGGAAGAGACTCGGCGATCCTCTTGACCGCCTCTACGTCTCCCTCGTCTATGCGGGAGAGAGCGGTCAGGAATATAAAAGTGCCGGACGGTATCCGGGACGGATTCTTCGCGCACTTCGCGAGGACGTCCGGGTCTATGCGGTCGTTCGCGAAGGATATGAAAGATGAGTACGCGTCGAGCGTTCCCGTGAAATCGTCCTTGACGTAGCGCGATCTCTTCGCCGCTCCGCGCGCCTCCTTCAGCTTTTCCGACGCGCTCTTCAGCATCGATCTGTCCATGAACTCTTCCGCGCTCTTCAGAAGACTCTCCGCAAGGATAAGGGAGAGCTCGTCGTCGTACGGATACGGGCGGCAGACGTCGGACGCGTCCTCGTATCTTCCTCCGTCGTAAAGCTCTCTCGCTCTCGCAACGGCGTCCGCTTTTGTGAAAAGCGCTTCCTCCGCCTCGTCCTTAGCAAAAAAGACTCCCGCGGGTACGCCGAGCCTGTCGGCAATATAGACGACGGTGTCAAGGGAAGGGGTCGCCTCTCCGTTTTCGATCATGCTGAGCATATTTCTCGTGATACGGTCTCCGGCGAGCTTTGCCTGAGTCAGATCGGCTTTCAGTCTCTCCGTCCGTATCTTTTCACCAATGTTAACGGGGATCATATCATTCCTCCGAAAAGGCGGTCGGATCCCGACCGCCTTATACGCTATCAGTCTTTGAACTGTTTTTCGATCTTGCGCTCCACGTCGTCTTTTTCCGCGCCTATCTTGATGTAGGCGGCGAGCAGACGGCATCTGTATGCGATCTCTTCGAGCAGAGTCGAGATCGAGTCGGAGACCTCGTCCGGTCTCTGATCGAACGCGCTTAACCTCTTCTGCGGCGCCTCAGCCCCGCGCGGTGCTGCTGTCTCCTGAAATCCGCGTACCGGAGCGTCTTGCCTGGCAGACTCCCGTGCCGCGGGAGTATCGTTTGCGAAGGGCTCGCTTGGCTCTTCGTCCGGCACAGCGTTCTCAAGCTCGGTCTTCAGAGCTTCGAATCTTCTCTTCAGCTCTTCAAGCTCAGCCCTCAAACCTTCGTTCTCCGCGCCGAGTTCCTCGTTCGCGGACTTGAGCGCGTTTACCGCCTCGTCGTCGGTTACGGGAACTGCGTTGAGAGCCTCTTCATATTTTGCCTTCAGCTCTTCGTTTTCGGCTTTGAGCGCTTCGTTCTCGGCTTTTGCAGCCTCAAGCTCCGCTTTTGCCGCATCAAGGTCGGCCTTTGCAGCCCCGGCTTCCGCCTTCGCCGCTTCGACCTCGGCTTTCAGCGCTTCCGCAGCGGCCTTCGCCTCGTCGAGCTCGGCGGACAGAGCGTCCTCTTTTGCCGTATCCTTCTCGGGCTCGCGCTCGAGCGCCTCCTTGAGCTGTCTTTCAAGTTCTTCGCATCTCTTTGCGAGAGATGCCGCCTTCGCCTCCGCCTCGGCCTTTGCCGCTTCAGCCTCGGCCTTTGCCGCTTCAGCATTGGCTTTTGCAGCCTCCGCTGCTTCGTTTGCCGCGAGATCCGACTGCTTGGACGCTTCCGCGATCGCCGCGTCCTTCGCCGCGATCTCCTCGCTCCTCTTCTTCAGAAGAAGCTCGTAGTAGAGCTGGAGCTCGGAAGTTTTTTTCGCCGCCGCCTCGGACTTTGCGGTCTCTTCTTCTATTTTCGTCTGCATAGCCGCGCGCTCTTCGGCGAACTTGCGGTTCTCCTCGGAGATGAAGTTGATTACGTCTTCCTTCTTGAATCCGCCCATCGATTTTCTGAACTTGAATTCCTGTTCAGCCGGCTGTTCTTTCTTTATTTCGTCCATTATTTATTCCCTTCTTTGAGTAATTTACATTTACGTTTAAAACATTATAACACATAAAATCGAAGAAATCAATATTATTTATAATTTAGCCGAAATCTTCGGGATTATTTTAAAAAAATCTCTTGACATAAAATAAATTGTGTGTTATTATATTTGAGTACTTTGAGTACACGCCCCATTAGCTCAGTAGGTAGAGCACATGACTTTTAATCATGGTGTCCGGAGTTCGAATCTCCGATGGAGCACCAACAAAAACGCCTCATTTGTCTAACAAATGAGGCGTTTTTGAATGATGTTTGCCCTGTCGGGCAAATGATGTTGCCTTCGG
>CADBTH010000224.1 GCA_902797495.1 uncultured Ruminococcus sp. | reverse complement strand
TATTATCGTTTCATGTTACAATATCTGTGAAACGGAGGCAATATGAACAAAGATACTTCCAAGATCGTTGAAGAGCTGAAGGAATGCTCGGATTTTAAAAGATTTTACGCAGAAAACAAGGAATACGTCAGCGACAAAACTCTTTCGCAGTGTCTGAACGAGCTGTTGGAGAAAAAGGGGCTTGTCCGCGCGGACGTCATAAAAAAGTCTCAGTTGTCCGAAATATACGCTTATCAGATCATTTCCGGAGTCAGGCGACCCGAGAGAAAAAAGCTTCTTGCGCTCACGGTCGGTATGGGACTCGATCTCGAAGAGACTCAGCGCCTTCTCAAAGTCGCGGGATACCCGGAACTGTACGTTAAGAACACGTTTGACTGTATCGTAATGTTCGGTATCTGCAAGGGCAAGTCCGTTATGGAGGTCAACGAAATGCTTTACGATTACGGCGTTGAGACGATAGGATAATGGAAAGCGGAATAAAAAAATGCCCGCACTGCGGCGGGGAAGTACAGGAAGGCGCGACGTTCTGCCTTCACTGTATGGAGCCTTTCGTCAATAAAAAAACGATAGAAAAAGCAAACGCGAGGCGGCTCGATTATAAGAAAAAACTTATATCGGTCGCCGCGGTCATACTTCTCGCGGCGTTGATCGCCGCGGCTGTATTACTCTTCCGCCCGAAAAGGACGCGCATATCGGAGTCGCAGACGGGAGACAGTTCCGACGCCGTCATATCCGACGCGCCGGAAAAAGAGAGCGAGAGCGATAAAGCGCGTGAGAACGGCGGCAATAAGAAATCGTCTGAAAGCGCGGACGATAAAAAAAATAGCTCGGACGCCTCTTCCGCGGATACGAAAAAAGGATCGACGGATAAGACGGTCATCTACGAGACGACGGGCGACGCGGACGAAAAAACGGAGCCTGCCCCGACTGCGGAGAGGGCAAGCTCTTCGAGTGCAACAGACTCCGGCAAAACGGATTCGAAGACTTCGTCGGTAACGACGTCTGCAAAAACGTCTCAGACTACTTCACCCACTAAGAAACAGGGCGCTACGACCACCGCGCACGTACATACGGATTCGTGCTACAAATGGGTCGTTGACGTTCCTTATAAAGCCGCTGTCTACAAAGACGAAAAAGTGATAGACGTTCCTTACAGTGCGGCGGTGTACGGCGACGTTTTGGTCGAATATACGGATTACGTCTGCAAAGTCACGCTTTACCCGGGCGATTACGACACGCTCACCTTCGCTTCTGAAGGCGAATTTGACGAATGGTTTGCGTCGCATAACGGCAAGGAAGACTACAACAAGTTCGGCGGTGAAGTAAGGATCGACGGCACGAGAGTGTTCTACACCATGAGGCGCGACTCGTCATATAAAGCCGTGCGTACCGAATACGGACTTGTAAGCCCGGAACAACCGGAAGTCTCCCATATTGAGAAAGTACTCGTAAGCCCGGAGCAGAAAGAGCAGGGACATTACGAGCTTATCTGCGGATATTAATAAAGAAAAAGTCGGGTATGATCCCGACTTTTTGTCTTGTTTGATCTGTCATTCGCCGTATCCTTCGATCTCGTACGCCGTGTACTCGTGATCGAGGTGATAACCGAATTTGTAGGAGAGGTTGAGAGAAGCAACGTTTGCGGCGTCCCATGAAGGGTAGAGCCCGCGGCTTATACATTCGAGGACGATGCGCGCCGAGACTGCGGCGGCAAGCCCGCGCCTGCGGTGAGCGACCTTGGTCGCAAGCTCAAGTTCTATCGTGCCCTCGTAGTCCGCGAATGAAGAGATGCCGGACGCCGGCTCGCCGTTATAAAGGCAGATAAAGCCCATTCCGTGATCTCTGTAATCCTCCCAGGTGGGGTACTGTGCGACGAAGTCAGAAAAATCCGGATCGTTCCTGCATACGTAGTATAGCTTTTCATCGATCGGAACGGTCTCATAGCCGTCCGGAAGCGTTGCGGCTGCTTTGCGAAGTTCGTCCATGTTGAAGTCGTCGAAGGAATCCACCGCGGTCCCGTATCTTGTGATCCTCGTCGCCTTATCGCCGTATACTTCTTCTATGAGGGAGTACCACTCGGGGTCGTCACCCTTCGCGCTCATAAGAGCGAAGTGAGTCTTGTAAGTCTCGGGATAGTAGCCGACGAGCTCGCGGTCGGGTTTTCCGCCGAAAAGAACGATCTCGTTTACTCTGAACATAACTGCCGACGGATGCTTTTCAGACGTCGCGTATATCTCGCCGATCCTTCCTTCAAGGCATATCTTTACGAAATTGTTGTCCCAGTCGGACGTTATGTGTTCGATCTCTTTATTGTCTTTAATTCTGTAAATCATTTTAAACCTCGCGTATTGATTTTAAAAGTGCGATCTCTCTCGCGTACCCCTCGAGGTCGCAGGGAGTTTCAAGATAGAAGGGAAGATCCTTTATCGCGCCGCAGTTAATGATCCGCCTGAATGCGTCGAGCCCGAGCGTGCCGTCGCCGATCTTTTCGTGACGGTCCTTGTGAGCGCCGAGAGGGTTCTTCGAGTCGTTTATATGTATCGCGCGCAGTCTGTCAAGCCCCACGGTCTTGTCGAATTCGGTGAACACCGCGTCCGGATCGGCGGCTATATCGTACCCCGCGTCGTTTACGTGACAGGTGTCGAGACAAACGCCCACTTTACAGCGTTTCTCTTCGTCCACTCGGTCTATGATCTCCCGAAGCTCTTCAAAGCGCGAGCCGATCTCGGAGCCCTTCCCGGCCATAGTCTCGAGCAGAACGACCGTGTTCTGATCGGGCAGAATGATCGAATTCAGCATATCGGCTATAAAGCCGATACCGACGTCGACTCCCTGACCGACGTGACATCCCGGATGGAAGTTGTAAAGCGCGTCCGGTATCGATTCAAGAAACCTCAGTTCCTTACCCATTGCCTCCGCCGTGTATTCTCTTATGTGCCCGTCCTTAGAGGCGGGATTGTAAGTGTACGGAGCGTGCGCGAGAGGCGCGTGAAAACCGTTCTCTCTGATCAGCGAGACCATAGCCGCGACGTCTTCAGGAGAGGGCGTCTTCGAGGAAGAGCCGCGAGGGTTTCTCGTGAAGTACTGAAAGGTGTTAGCGCCTATCGAGAGGGCTTCCTTTGCCATATTCTCATATCCGCCGGAGACCGACAGATGGCATCCTATATAAAACATTTTTCACCTCTGTTTTCCGATATACGTATATTTTATCAAATCTTTCACGCCGAGTCAATATCGGCATAGACTATAAATTTTCGATTTGGAAGAATTATTCATATTTATAGGTTATCATAATATTAATAAGTGAGTAAGTCGGAGTCATTGATGAAAAGTAAAATCGTAAAGATAAAGCCTCCGTCGAAGGTGATGGAGACGTTTTCGAGAATATCGAAGGACAGACTGCCCCTCTTCGCGGCGCAGTCCTCGTTCTTTATCTGCATATCGGCGATCCCGTTCGTAATGCTGCTTCTGTCCCTTGCGCGAGTCATCGTTCCGGACCTGACGGACGACCTCATCGGGATCGTGCGCGCAGCCATACCCGCGTCGTCGCACGACCTGTTCGATCTTGTCATATCGGACGTGGTGGATAAGGCGGCGTTCCCGCTCATTTCCGTCGCGGCGGTCAGTACGCTCTGGGCGTCGTCCAGAGGCCTGCTTTCGGTCGTCAGAGGAGTGTCCGAGGTTTACGGCAAGAAGATAGAAGGATCGCTCTTTTCAAGGATCGTTAAAGCGGTCGTATATACGGCGATTTTCGTCGTCGTTCTAATCGCCGCGCTCGTCCTTCTCGTCTTCGGCAAATATCTAAGAGATACCATGACCTCCTCCATCGGCGACGTTCCGATGTTTATCAGGTATAAAGAGGTCATTTCCTTTTTCGTGCTGACTCTCTTTTTTACCGTGCTTTATTTCTTTGTCGCCAAGGGCGTTTTTTCGTCCCCTCTTTTCAGGTGGGAAAAGGGATCGCGGGCAAAGTTCAGAGAACAGATGCCGGGAGCGGCCATCGCCGCCGCGGGCTGGGTGCTTTTCTCCTTCTTTTACTCTCTCTATTTTGAGAACTTCCCGCGCCTTTCCTATCTCTACGGAAGCCTCGCGGCGATCGTTTTCTTCATGCTCTGGATCTACTTCTGTATGCTGATCCTTCTCGCGGGATGCGAGATCAATAAGCTTCTCTCGGAGAGAAAAGCGAAAAAACAGACGCCTGAGTCATAACGGAGACCGAATAAAACAAATTTGCCCCCGGCTTTGATCCAAAGCCGGGGGCGTTTTACGTCAGTTATTATTTGAGCTCATTAAGTCTTTTTCTGCAGGCAATAAACCTCGGATCGGTCACGACCGGATTCCCTTCGAGGTCTGCACACTCGTCGTAGAGCGCCAGAAGGTCAAGTGAATAATTCTCCTCGCGGTCGAAGATCTCCATACCGATCTTTACAACGGAAGGTTCGAAATACTTACCTTCGCTCTTGCCGTTTTTCGCGTTCTCAAAATGCTTTTCACAGATTTCTGTAAGCTTTTCTGCGCAGTTTATAACGTCTTCGAAATCGCCGTCTCTCAGATACTGTTGCCCGAGAGCGATCCAAGCGAAGCGAAGCTTGTTGAGTCTCGCTTCCTCTTCAATAAATCCCTCAAGACTCTCGAAGATCTCGATCTCCTTATTCAGTATCTCCTTGGCTTCGCCGCGTTTTTCCGAGCCGCAAACCGAATAGGCGTTTGCAAGGTGCCAAAAGCCGGATCCGAGCTCCCATACGGCGAGAGAGAACTTTTTCTTAGCACCGTCAATATGCGCAGCTCTGTCGTTTCGTACTATCGCGGAAGAGACGAGAGCGTCGTACTCCTGCTTCGGCGGCATCCCTTCGATTTCCGCCTCGGCTTCCTCATCGTTGCCCATTATGCAGTGGCAAACGATAAGTTCGCGTTTCGCCTCTGCCTTTCTCCAAAGATCTGTGTCGTAATCGATGATCGACCTCGCGATCTTTTTTATATCACGGTATAGATGGCTGATATTGCATCCTTCAGGCGCCTTGATATGATCGTGTACCGTGAAGCGGAGTATGCGGCGTCCGCGTCTTACACATTCTATTGCTATAAGATAGTTCATCGGGTATCTCTTCAGTATTCCCTTGAGCGAAACGAACATATCGTAATACCGTTCGGGATCGTACCCCGACGTGGGTCTGTCCTTCCATTTTTCTCTGTGAATCCTGAACGCCTCATCGATATAGCCTTGCTCGTCGCCGTCGACTCCGAGTATCGCGTCAGCCGAGACGCCGAGCACCTGCGCTAAAGGAACTATCTGAATGATGTCGGGCATCCCCGTGTCACATTCCCATTTGGATACCGTCTGAACAGATACACCGAGCTTTCCTGCAAGTTCTGCCTGCGTGATATCATTGTTTGTCCTGAACGTTTTAATTCTCTGACCTACTGTTGTCATATTGCTTCTCCTTACAAATTGAATTTGGTTTGTAAGATCTTACGGTTACATTATACCGAATGAAAAACAAAAAGAAAAGCAATTCGTAGTTGAAAATAATTCTATCGTTCAGGACTAAACTCAAAATTGATTTTTACCCAATCAACGGGATGTTTACAAATGATCAGCAGTGCTGTATAATGAACATACAGAAACTGCTGATTATCATTTTGGAGAATAATATGTCTTTCGGAACCAATATTAAAAAACTTCGCCGCGAACGGGGAATCACTCAGGAAGAACTTGCAGACGCTCTCGGTATTTCCGGACAGGCGGTAAGCCGTTGGGAGACCGGCGCCGCGATGCCCGATATATCCCTCATCCCCGCGCTCTCGAATTATTTCAACGTTTCATCTGATTTTCTTCTTGACATTAATGTTGATAAGAAGACTGAAGAGATCAATTCGATCCTGGAGCAGATCGAAGATATGAACGATATCGATTTGATCATAAATACGGCGCGAGACGCACTGAAAAAGTATCCGCGGGATCCCGATTTGATGGGTTTTCTCTCTTCCGCTCTTATAAACAAGGCGGTTTACGATGAGAACAAGACCGAGATGTATGAAGAAGCCGCATCTCTTTGTCGAAATATTCTCGAAATATCGACCGTCAATCATATTCGTCACGGCGCCGTTGATATGCTTTGCATCGCATATGCACACCTCGGAAAAAGAGAAGAAGCGATCGAGCTTGCAAGGTCGATGCCGCTTCTTTACCAGTGCAAGGAAAGACTCAT
>CADBTH010000223.1 GCA_902797495.1 uncultured Ruminococcus sp. | reverse complement strand
GCTCACGAGAGCAAAGTTCAACGAACTGACGGCAGACCTCGTTCAGAAGACTGTCGAGCCGATGAACCAGGTGCTCCGCGACGCGGGCCTCTCCACCGACAAGATCGACAAGGTGCTTCTCGTCGGCGGTTCGACGAGGATCCCGGCCGTTCAGGAAGCAGTTAAGAAGTTCACGGGCAAGGAACCCTTCAAGGGCATCAACCCCGACGAGTGCGTGGCTATCGGCGCGGCTATCCAGGGCGGCGTCCTCGGCGGCGACGTAAAGGATCTGCTCCTCCTCGACGTAACTCCTCTGTCCCTCGGCATCGAGACTCTCGGCGGAGTCTTCACGAGGATCATCGACAGAAACACGACGATCCCGGTCAAGAAGAACCAGGTGTTCTCCACCGCGGCTGACGGTCAGACCTCCGTTGAGATCCACGTCCTTCAGGGCGAGCGCGACATGGCGGCGGGCAACACGACCCTCGGCAGATTCAACCTCGACGGCATCCCCGCGGCACCCCGCGGAGTTCCGCAGATCGAAGTCACGTTCGATATCGACGCGAACGGCATCGTAAACGTATCCGCAAAGGATCTCGGCACGGGCAAGGAACAGCACATCACGATCACTTCCTCGACGAATATGTCGAAGGAGGACATCGACAAGGCTATCCACGAGGCTGAGAAGTTCGCGGAAGAAGATAAGAAGCAGAAGGAAGCGGTCGAGACGAAGAACCGCGCCGAGAGCGTCGTATTCCAGACGGAGAAGATGCTGGGCGAGGTCGGCGACAAACTTCCCGATTCCGACAAGGCGGAAGTTCAGTCCGCTCTCGACAGACTGAAGGAAACGCTCAAGGGCGGCGACACGGAAGCCATCAAGGCGGACATGGAGACTCTTGAAAAGGCGACGTACGCGCTCAGCGAAAAGCTTTACAAGCAGTCCGGAGCGCAGGGCGCGGATCCCGGAGCAGGATTCGGCGGCGCGGGCTTCGACCAGGGCGCAGCGGGCGGTCAGGCGAACGACGGCACGTACTACAACGCGGACTACGAGGATAAATCCGACAACTGATCCGAATAAATAAGGCATTTGCGGGAGAGAAGTCTCCCGCACAAATGCGTTATAGACGGGGGCGCGTGATGCGGACGCCGCCCGTATGACGTGAAACGATCTATTATCCGCATTGGAGAGAATTATGGCAGAGAACAAAAGAGACTATTACGAGGTGCTCGGACTTTCAAAGGGCGCGTCGGAGGACGAGATAAAAAAAGCCTACCGCCAGATGGCGAAGAAATATCACCCCGACATGAATCCGGGGGATAAAGACGCCGAGGCGAAATTCAAAGAGGTGAACGAGGCGTACGCCGTCTTGTCGGACCCCGATAAGAAGGCGAAGTACGACCAGTACGGTCACGCGGCGTTCGATCCGTCTTCCGGCTTCGGAGAGGGATTCGGAGACTTCGGCTTCGACTTTTCCGATATCTTTTCATCCTTCTTCGGCGGCGGAAGGTCGTCCTCGAGATGGAACGCAGCGGTGCGCGGCGACGATATCGCGGTGCGCATTAGTCTGACTTTTGAGGAAGCGGTCTTCGGAGTCAAGAAGGAGATCTCGTATCAGAAGGTGCAGAAGTGCTCCGAGTGCGGAGGAGAAGGCGCGGCGAAGGGAACGAGCGCGAAGAAATGTACGAAGTGCGGCGGGACCGGTCAGGTCAAGGTACAGCAGAGGACGCCTCTCGGCATGATGCAGACGACGCGCACCTGCGACGCCTGCCGCGGAAGAGGAAAGATCATCGAGACTCCGTGCAAGAAGTGCCGCGGCACCGGCTATGAAAAGGCCACGAAGAAGCTGGAGGTCTCGATACCCGCTGGCATCGACGACGGACAGAGGGTCGTTCTCAGAGAAAAGGGCTCTGACGGCGAAAACGGCGGAAGAGCGGGCGACCTCATAATCGTCGTCAACGTGAGAAAACACGATATTTTCGAGCGCGACGGATCGGACGTCTACTGCGAGGTGCCGATAACCTTTGCGGAAGCCGCTCTCGGCGCGGAGATAGATATACCGACTCTCGAGGGAAAGATGAAGTACACGATCCCCGAGGGGACTCAGAGCGGAACGGTCTTCACTCTGAGGCAGAAGGGTATTCAGAACGTGAACTACAGAACGAGGGGCAACCTCTACGTCACGGTAGTCGTCGAAGTGCCGAAAAACCTGAACGCGGAGCAGAAATCTCTTCTTTCGAAGTTCGCGAATTCGTGCGGCGAGAAGAACTACGCTAAGCGCGAGAAGTTCTTCAAAAAATTATTCAAAGGCGGAAAGACCCCGGGCTGATCTTCGGGGAACGGACTATATGGAAAACAAAGAATGGACTCAGATCAAGGCGACGGTCGACTCGAAGGATCTCGACACTCTCACGTCCGTGATGAGCATGGTCACGAACTCACTCATGATAGAGGATTATTCGGACGTCGAGCGCGAGCTCGACGGAGTATACGGAGACCTCATCGACGAGGAGCTACTGAAAAAGGACAAGACGAGGGCGTCCGTATCGGCGTTTCTCGGAACTGACGCGGGGATAGCCGATCACGTCGCTTACATAAAGGAGAGGCTCGCCTCCCTCGGCATCGAAGCCTCGATAGAACTCGACGGCGTTCGTGAAGAGGACTGGGCGGATTCCTGGAAGCAGTACTACAAGCCGATAAAGACGGGAAAGCGTCTCGTCATCGTTCCGGTGTGGGAAAAATACGAGCCGAAGGACGGGGAGATCACAGTTCTCATGGACCCCGGCATGGCTTTCGGCACGGGAACTCACGAGACGACGAGGCTCTGCGCTTCGCTCCTTGAAAAATACGTAAAGCGCGGCGACCGTATGCTCGACGTCGGATGCGGAAGCGGTATCCTCGCGATCTGCGCGTCCAAGCTCGGCGCGGCGGAATGCTTCGCCTGCGACATCGATCCCGTCTCTGTCAGAGTCGCGACCGAAAACACCGAACTGAACGGCACGCCGAACGTCACCTGCCGCGTGTCCGACCTTCTCTCGGACGTTGTGATGCCCGAGGGCGGTTACGACGTGTGCTGTGCGAATATAGTCGCGGACATCATAATCCGTCTGTCGCCCGACGTCGGGAAATACCTCTCGGACGACGGTATACTTATCGTGTCCGGCATCATAACGGAGAGGCGCGAGGAGACGGTCGCGGCTCTCGGGGCGGCCGGATTCTACGTGTATGACGACGCGGCCGAGAACGGATGGTACTGCGCCGCTCTGAAGAAGCGCTGAGGGTAATGCGATGCCGAGATTTTTTATAACCTCCGCTCAGACGGGCGTGACTGACGGCGGCAAAAAGACCGTCATAATACTCGGAGACGACGCGTCCCACATAACAAAGTCCCTCAGGATGAAGGAGGGAGACGGTCTCGTCGTGTGCGACATGGCGGGAGTCGAATACGACTGCGTGATAACGTCGGTCGGCGAATCAGTCAGCGCGGACGTGATATCCGAGCGAAAGAGCGACTCGGAGCCGCCGTATAAGGCGGTACTTTATCAGGCTCTTATAAAGGGAGACAAGTTCGACACGGTCGTTCAGAAGGCGGTCGAATGCGGAGTCTCGAAGATCGTCCCCGTGCTCACGGAAAGGTGCGTCGTGCGCCTGACGAAGCAGGAGTGCGAGAAGAAAAGAGCGAGATGGCAGAGGATAGCGGACGAGGCGGCGAAGCAGTGCGGGCGCGGCGCGCTCGTCGAAGTTTGCCCGATGATGACCTTCAGGGAAGCCGTCGCCGCGGCGGCGGAGGCGGACTTATCCCTTTTCTGCTATGAAGCGGAGAACGGAACGACTCTGAAGTCCGCTCTGAAGGAGCATGACCGGATACCGGACACGGTCTCCTTCATGATCGGCTCCGAGGGCGGTTTTTCGGTCTCGGAGGCGGAGACGGCGAAGAACGCGGGAATGACCCCGGTCGGGCTCGGAAAGAGGATACTCAGGACGGAGACCGCGTCGGGCTTCGTGCTCTCGTGCCTCGCTTACGAATACGAGTTGTAAACGTATGTAAATATATTCGGAAATCGGAGCGCCGGCGGCGCTCCGCTCTTTTTTGACCGTGCGAAGAGGGGGAAACTCGATTCCATTTGTGAAAAAATCATAGTATAAATACAAATTTTTTATGCATTTTTCAGAAAAATTACTGAATTGCTATTGAAATAGTAGAAAAAAAGTAGTAAAATATGTTCAGTATACACAATGGGAAACTATGAAGATAAAAGTATCACGGAGGAAAATTTATGTCAAATCGTCTGTTTCAGGGTATCGTATATCAGATGCGTGACGCGGTGGATCGCGTTATCGGTGTGATCGATGAAGGCGGAGTGGTGATCGCCTGCAGCGACCTTGTCAGAATAGGCGAAACGAAGCAGGAAGTCCGCGACGAGCTCGCTTATATGACCGCTTCAGTCACCGCGGGAGGCTTTACTTATTATCCCGTCATGAACAACGCGAAGGCGGAGTACGCGGTATTCGTCGAGGGAGAGGACAACATAGCGGAGAAGTACGCGGCGGTCCTTTCGATCTCCCTCTCCAATATCAAGAGCCTTTACGACGAGAAGTACGATAAGAATTCGTTTATAAAGAACATCATACTCGACAACATCCTTCCGAGCGACATCTACGTCAAGAGCAAGGAGCTTCGCTTCAACACGGAAGAGGTCAGAGTCGTGTTCCTCATCAGGTTCACGGACAAGACGGACGTTCTCCCGCTCGACATCGTTCAGAACATATTCCCGGATAAGACGAAGGATTACGTCATCGGCGTCGGCGAGAAGGATATCGTGCTCGTAAAGGAGATCAAGACTCTGTCCGACACGAAGAAGATCGAGAAGACGGCGAAATCGATCGCGGACACGATCAACTCCGAGTTCTTCACGAAGGTCTCCATCGGCATCGGCACGGCGGTCGACAACATAAAGGATCTCGCCCGTTCGTATAAAGAGGCTCAGGTCGCGCTCGAAGTCGGAAAGGTGTTCGACACGGACAAGAGCATCGTCAGCTACGACAACCTCGGCATCGGCAGGCTTATCTATCAGCTTCCGACGACCCTCTGCGAGATGTTCCTCCAGGAAGTCTTCAAGAACGGCTCGCTCGACAGTCTCGACCGCGAGACTCTGATGACGATACAGTGCTTCTTCGAAAACAACCTCAACGTCTCGGAGACGTCGAGAAAACTGTTCGTACACAGAAACACTCTCGTATACAGACTCGAAAAGATACGCAAGCTGACCGGACTCGATCTGCGCGAATTCGATCACGCGATCACGTTCAAAGTAGCTCTGATGGTAAAGAGATACCTTACTACGAAACCGGTAAAATTCTGATAGAGCTGTTCTGACGGCGTATCGGTTTTATTCTAATTTCAGTAAAAGGTAGAACTATGATAGAATTCAGAAACGTAAAAAAGCATTACCCGAACGGAACTGTCGCGCTCGACGGCGTCGACCTGCGGGTCGAGGACGGCGAGTTCGTATTCATCGTCGGCAGATCCGGCGCGGGAAAGACTACTATGATGAAGCTCCTTCTCAGGGAGGAAAAGGCGAGCTCGGGCGAGATAATCGTCGGAGACTACAACCTGACGAAGCTGCGCAACTACAAGGTCCCGTACTACAGACGCGAGCTCGGGGTCGTATTCCAGGATTTCCGTCTCTTCAAGGACAAGACCGTCTACGAGAACGTGGCGTTCGCAATGCAGGTGGTCGGCACGCCGACTAAGCTCATAAAGCGCCGCGTTCCCGCTATCCTCAACACGGTGAACCTTCCCGACAAGGGAAAGAACTTCCCGAGCGAACTGTCGGGCGGCGAGCAGCAGAGAGTCGCTCTCGCAAGAGCTCTCGCGAACAACCCGAAGATCATCATCGCGGACGAGCCGACCGGCAACATCGACCCGAAGATGAGTATCGAGATCATGAATCTTCTCATGAAGATCAACAAGCTCGGAAAGACCGTCATCGTCGTAACACACGAAAAAGCTCTTGTAGACTACTATAAACAGAGAGTCGTCATGCTCCGCGACGGAAAGATCATCGAGGACCGCGTAGGGGGTATGTTCAAATGAAAAAGAGATACCGACTTTCATATTTTATCGTTCAGGCGGTCAAGAGCCTCTGGAGAAACGGCGTAATGTCGTTCGCTTCCATCGCAGTCCTTATGAGCTGTCTCGTCGTAATGGGCGGATTTGCTCTGCTCGTAAAGAACATAAACGTAAACCTCGAAAACCTCAATATGATGAACCAGATCGTCGCGTTCTGTCATCCCGACGCGACCGAAGAGGAGATCGTCGCCGTAGGGGACGAGATCGCCGCTCTCGACGGAGTCGAATCTGTCGTCCGCATCACGAAGGCCGAAGGGCTTGAAAAGATGAAGGAACAGGCGGGAGAGTATCAGGATCTCTACAGCGACATCAACGACGAGAACAACCCGCTCTCCGATTCTTTCGAGATAACGTACAAGTCCGAAGAGGACGTCACGAGCCTTCAGTACTCCCTCTCCCACATGGAAGGGGTCAGAAAGGTCAACGCGAGAGTCGACCTCGCCAAGTCGATCCTCAAGTTCAAGAACAGCATCCAGTGGATATTCATCTGGTTCCTCGTGATACTGTTCGTCGTAACGATATTCATCATCATCAATACGATAAAACTCGCCCTGCATTCAAGGAGGCACGAGATAAGCGTCATGCGGTACGTGGGGGCGACGGGGTGGTTCATCACTCTGCCGTTCATCTTCGAGGGTATCATCATCGGCCTCGTCGCAAGCGCGATAGCTTATTTCGTCGAGATATTCGCTTACTCCTATATCTCGAAATCCCTTGTTTCGGGACTTGAAATGATAAAGCTCATTCCGTTCTCCGAGATAAACGTTCCGGTGCTTCTGCAGTTCCTTGCGGTCGGCGTCATCACCGGCGTCGTCGGAAGCTGTATCTCGATATGGAAGTATCTCAAATCGTAAGACTTTTTCGTCACGTATAACCTTGAAAAAGGAGGATCTTAAGTGAAGAAACTCAGCAAAGTCATCCTATTGGTCCTGCTGGCGGTAACGGTCGTGTCTTCTCTGTTCATACAGAGGGGCGCGGTAGTCACCGAGGCCGCAGACGCGACCACGCAATCTCTTCAGGAACAGATCGACGCGCTCGACGCGCAGAAGAGCGAGCTCGAACAGCAGATAGCGGATCTCAACGAGCAGAAGGCGGCGGGACTCGACGCGAAAGCGAACCTCGACTCCCTCGCGGCGGTGACTCAGCAGAAGATAGCGGCGGCGGAATCCCTTTCCGCTCAGCTCGCTCAGCAGATCGAATCGACGTCGGCTACCATCACGGAAAAAGAGGAGTCGATCGAGGCGACGTTCAACAAATTTCTCGACAGACTCGTTATATCATATGAAGAAGGAAACGCAAGCTATCTCAGCATAATCGTGAATTCTTCCGATATGGCGGACTTCCTGATGAAAATGGATATGGTCAGCAGTATGCTGGAGTACGACAGAAGTCTGAAGATCCAGTATCAGAACGAGAAGGCGGAGCTTGAAGCCGCGAAGATCAGCCTCGAAGAGGCGAGCTCGCTTCAGGCCGACCTCGTCTCGCAGCTCGAAGCTGACAAGGCGGAGTACGAGTCGCTCTCCGAGCAGCAGGCGAACTATATCAAGTCTCTCGAGGACGATATAAGCAAAGCGAACAGCGCGCTCGAAGCGGCGACGGCTCAGGACAACGCGCTCAACGAAGAGCTCGAAGCGTATCTGTATCAGATCGCGGAAGAGCAGAGAAGGCTCGCGGAGCAGCGCGCGGCTGAAGAGGCGGCAAGGCAGGCGGCGGCAGCCGCGGCTGCCGCGAACAACGCGGGCACTCAGCAGCAGGAACAGCAGACGCCGGCTCAGGACCCCTCGACGGTATACGTCGGCGGAGGATTTGCATGGCCGCTCCCCGGCAACTCATACATATCCTCGGGATTCGGCTGGAGAACTCTCGGCGGTTACAGTGATTTCCACCGCGGTATCGATATCCCCGCTCCTTACGGAACGCCTATCCACGCCTCCAAGGGCGGACAGGTCATCGTGGCGACGGGTCACAACAGTTACGGCAACTACGTTGTAATCGACCACGGCAACGGCGAATCGACACTTTATGCTCACCAGAGCATGATCGGGTGCAGCGTAGGTCAGTGGGTCAACCAGGGAGATATAATCGGCTACGTCGGCTCCACGGGTTATTCGACGGGTAACCACCTCCACTTCGAGGTGCGTATCAACGGCGAAGCGCAGAACCCGATGGGCTACGTCTCCCCGTAAAAACGGTCTAATATAACGGCTCAGACGGCAGAAAAATGCCGTCTTTGCCGTATAGGGGGGTCCTCAAGGCGAGCGAAGAGAGCCTTGGGGTTCTCGT
>CADBTH010000222.1 GCA_902797495.1 uncultured Ruminococcus sp. | reverse complement strand
GTCGACTATCGCGGAAGCGTCGGCGTATTTTTCGGCGACTTCTTCATACTCTCCCGTGCCGATGCCGAACAGGTGATAGCCGTCTCCAAACAGTCCGTCGTTCGCCCAGTCGGTGGCGGCAGTTCCGACGGTGACCATCGAAATGTAATAAACGAGGAACATTACGAGCGCGAAGATCGGCAGACCGAGCCAGCGGTTCGTTACGATCTTATCTATCTTGTCGCTCTTCGTCAGAGCCTTCGCGTGCTTTTTCTTGTAGCAGGACTTGATGACGTTCGCGATGTAAACGTATCTCTCGTTCGTAATGATGCTTTCCGCGTCGTCGTCGAGCTCTGCTTCCGCCGCCTTGATGTCGGCTTCAATGTGTTCGAGCTTATCCTTCGGAATGTTCAGAGACTCGAGCACTTTTTCGTCGCGCTCGAATATCTTCACCGCGTACCATCTCTGCTGTTCCTCAGGCATATCGTGAACGACCGCCTCTTCGATGTGAGCGAGAGCGTGTTCGACGGGGCCGGAGAAGGAGTGCTGAGGAATAGTCTTCGTAGCAGTTGCGGCTTCGATCGCAGCTTCAGCCGCCTCTTTTACATTGCGTCCTTTGAGGGCGGAGATCTCAACGATCTTGCATCCGATCTGACGGGAGAGCTCTTCCGTGTTGATCTTGTCGCCTTCCTTCTTCACGACGTCCATCATGTTGATGGCGACGACAACGGGGATACCGAGCTCCGTGAGCTGAGTCGTCAGGTAGAGGTTTCTCTCGAGGTTCGTACCGTCTACGATATTGAGTATCGCGTCGGGTCTCTCGCCTATCAGGTAGTTACGCGCAACGACTTCCTCGAGCGTGTAAGGGGAGAGGGAATAGATACCGGGAAGGTCAGTGATGATAACGCCGTCGTGGTGCTTCAGCTTACCTTCTTTTTTCTCGACCGTAACTCCGGGCCAGTTTCCTACGAACTGATTGGAGCCGGTCAGCGCGTTGAATAAAGTCGTCTTGCCGCTGTTCGGGTTGCCGGCAAGGGCAATTCTCAGATCCATGATATGATTCCTTTCTTGTTTCGGTTTGCCTCGGCTAACCGAATGGTAAAATTAATGGGGACTCCTCCCCGGGAAAGGTTACTCGACTTCGATCATCTCGGCGTCGGCTTTTCTGAGCGAGAGCTCGTAGCCGCGCAGATTGAGTTCGAGCGGGTCGCCGAGCGGCGCAACTTTGCGTACGAATATCTCGACGCCTTTCGTGATGCCCATGTCCATGATCCTTCTCTTTACGGCTCCTTCGCCGTGAAGCTTCTTGACTTTTGCGGTGTCGCCGACTTTAACGTCACGAAGAGTTTTCATGTGCAGTACCTCCTGTTTCAGCAATATTTATATTTTTAGTTTATACCATTATTCGTCTCGCCATCTCGTCGTTTATGGCGATGCGGGACTCCTTGACCTTGACGATCACGTTGCCCCCGAGAGAGTTTATAATGACCACCTCGCCGCCGACGTTGAAGCCGAGGTTTTCGAGATGTTGTTTTACTTCGGGGCTTCCGCCGATCTTTTTTATGATCTGAACTTCGCCCGGATCAGCGTAACACAGCGGTATCATAACGTCCTCCTATATATGAATTAGTTATTGCTAACTGAATGGTTTTTAAAAAGGTTAGCTTTCCCTAACCGCTATATATTATAATTAGCAATCGCTAACTTGTCAAGAGCTTTTTTAAATTTTTCGCCGAATTATTGAAATTTGTTTAATTTTGGGTTATAATCAATAGGTAAACAAAATTACGTTGGAGGAAGATCATGTCTATACGGGAATCCGGAGAAATGTACCTCGAAACAATATATATCCTTTCGCAGAAGTCGTCGGAGGTCAGAGCGATCGACGTCGGCTCTTACATGGGCTACTCGAAACCGTCTGTCAGCCGCGCTCTCGGCCTTCTCAAAGCTGACGGTCTCGTCAGAACGGACGAGGCGGGTTTTGTCAAGCTGACGGAGAAGGGCGAGGACAGAGCGGTGCGCATCTACGAGCGCCACAGAATACTCAGCAAACTGTTTATGAATCTCGGAGTCGACGAGGAGACGGCGACGGAGGACGCGTGCCGCATCGAGCACTACCTCAGCGACAAGACCTTCGAAGCGATAAAAGCGCACATCAAAAAGTACGCGTCCGATATCCAGCTTTAAGGGAGAATAAATTATGAGGCGTTCCGTCGGAACGCCTTTTTCCTATTTACTTTTATAAAAATATATGATATAATATCGCAGTTTTTGCTGGGGTAAATGATTATGAGCAACAATAAAAAATACGGAAAAACGAAACTTGCCTGCTATCTCGGATTCGTGACTCAGGCTATATCCGCAAACTTCGCGCCGCTCCTTTTCATCACGTTTCATAAAGAGTACGGCGTGTCGTTTTCACAGCTCGCGCTGATATCTGTGGTCTTCTACGTCACGCAGCTCATCGTCGATCTCGCGTGCGTCAGGATCGCGGACAAGATCGGATACAGAGCCTGCATCGTGGTGTCCGAGGTCACCTCGGCCGTCGGTCTTGCGGGGCTTGCCTTCGCCCCCGAACTGTTTTCAAACAAGCTCGCGGGGATACTGACCTGCGTCGTGATATACGCCGTGGGAAGCGGACTTATCGAAGTCCTTTGCAGTCCGATAATCGAGGCTTGCCCGTTTGAGAACAAATCGAAGATGATGAGCCTGCTCCATTCGTTCTACTGCTGGGGAGCCGTCGGCGTTATCGTCGGCTCGACCGTCTTTTTCAACGTCTTCGGTATGGCAAATTGGAGGATCCTCGCCTGCATCTGGGCGCTGATCCCGCTCTTCAACGTATTCAATTTCTCCACCTGCCCGATAGAGCCGATAGTAGAGGAAGGGAAGGGGTTGAAGATGACTCAGCTTCTGAAGATGAAGAAGTTCTGGGTGTTCATCATTCTGATGATCTCAGCCGGAGCTTCCGAGGTCACGATGGCGCAGTGGGCGTCCGCCTTTGTCGAGTCCGCGTTGAACGTTCCGAAGGCGTGGGGCGACCTCGCCGGTCCCTGCGGATTCGCGGTATTCATGGGGCTTGCGAGAGTCCTCTACGGAAAGTTCGGCGAGAAGATCGACCTGACGATATTTATGATAATATCGGGTACTCTCTGCTTTGCAAGCTATCTTCTTACCGCCCTCGCGAACATCCCCGTCATGGGACTTATCGGTTGCATGGCGTGCGGCTTCTCGGTCGGCATCATGTGGCCGGGATCGATCAGCATCACCTCTAAGGCGATACCGACGGGAGGCACTGCAATGTTCGCCCTTCTCGCTCTTGCGGGAGACGTCGGGGGAACCGTCGGACCGGCGGTCGTCGGAAACGTCTCTCAGCTCGCGGACAATAACCTCAAATCCGGAGTTCTTGCCGGGATCGGCTTCCCGCTCGTCCTGATCGTCTGCGTCTTTTTAGCGAGAAGAATGGATAAGAGATTAGCGAAGTGATAAATATAGCTGAGTTCAAGTCAAGCCACGAAGACAAAACAAAAAACTGAATGGTCATGGATCATGTCCTGAAGTGAGCAAAACAGATGATGTAGGACTTGAACCGCGGCCTCTCCCGGCGAACCCCAAAAACCTAACGGTTTTTGAGGACCCCCGGACCACAGGGTGTTATTATATCTGAGTTCAAGTGCAATACACATAAACGAAATAGGGCGAAACGGATTATCCGTTTCGCCCTATTTGGTCTGAGTGACTGGACTTGAACCAGCGGCCTCTACCACCCCAAGGTAGCGCGCTCCCAACTGCGCCACACCCAGACGCGGCGCTTTTTCAAGCCTTGATATTATAGCATATCAAT
>CADBTH010000221.1 GCA_902797495.1 uncultured Ruminococcus sp. | reverse complement strand
GAAGACCTGGCTGTTAGAAGTGTTGGTAGTTGTCGACGGTACGTTGTAAACGACCGTTATATATTTGTACGTGTTCGCCGAAACGTTTCCGGCATCGTAGTTCACGCAGAAGTACGGGTCGTCTCCGGTCGAGGAGAACGTCGTGTAACCCGCGGACGAATTCAGCGAGTAAGATATATTGTTCGTGCGGCTGACGGTAGTGAGCGTTGCCGCGCTGTTGAATTTAAGATACGTGTAGTCGAGGTTTTCCGCCTCGTATTCCGCGGCGGTCTTGACCCCGTCTATCAGAGCTTTAGCGGCGTTCAGCGCCGAGCGCACGTCGGCGGAGGTCTCCGCGGCGTTTATGTTCGCCGTTCCGTCGGCGATTATCTGCTCTATTTCCGCTTGCTCCGCAGCCCTGTAGTCGGAGAGGGAGACGTAATTGTTCAGAGCGCGTACCGCGTCCGCTCTCGCCTCGGCGATGTCTGACGGGGAGAGGGTGGTCAGCAGAGTCTGCGCGTACTGGCGGATAAAGAAATCGTTCGGATGGTTGACGTTGTTCGCAGTCATATCCGAGTACTTCTTTATCCGGAGCATCGCCTTGTGCGAGGACATGACGTCCGCGAGCGCGACGCCGGTATTTTCGTCTTCAAGCTCCTGAAGCACCGGGAGATACTGTTCCTGGATGCCGTCGTAGGTCGTCTCGGGATTTGCGACGATCGAGGAGATAAGAACGAACTCGGCGTTCGGGTTTGCCGCCCGCGTCGTGTTGATGATCGACTGGATGTTGGCTTTGAACTGTGCCGGAGTCGTCGGGTTCGCCCCCGGTCCGTCGTTCATACCGAATCCGATGAATACGAGGTCGGGGTTGTACGCGGCGACCTTCGACTGAGCCTGCTCGACGCCCCACGTCGAGAGGGTCCCGCCTTTCGCGGTGTTTATGTGAGTGATGTCGTTGTATCCGTATTTCGCCCTGAGTCCCGCGACTACCATCTCGGACCAGATCGGCATATACGGGCTCACGTTGATGACGACCTTCTGCTCCGTGTCGGGTCTGTTGAGACCGGATGCGTTGCAGCCGTACGTGATGCTGTCGCCGAAGAATACGGCGGTTATATGCTGTTTGTTCTGAAGCTTGGAGTAAGTGCCGGGGAGCAGGTCGACCTTGCTTTCGGGAACGAAGCCGTCCCACGAGTCGTCGTGGGTGTAGGTTATCGCGAGCTGAGCGTTGTGGAACGTCGCGCCCTCCGCGGCGAATATGTTTCCTCCGTTCTTCATCGGATGGGACTGATTTGCCGGAGGGTTGTACATCGTGTTGTACGATATCTTCGGTATCGCGCCGGTCGGGATCACCTGGAACTTTCCGTCCGCGGTCACCGTGTAGTCGACTCCGTACTTGTACTCGGTGCCGAGACTGCCGCTCTTTACGGAAACGATCCTCTTTATATCGTAAAGGAGCGACGCGGGCGAGATCGATCCGTCCGCATTGCAGAGCGGATAGTACGCTTCGTTGAAGACTATGTTGCCCTTCCAGTACCTCTCGGTGTACAGACCGAGGTCGTATCCGCGAAGGCCGAGAGCGGCTTCGGAGTAACCGTCGAGGTCTCCGTTCGCTTCGCTCGCCTTGGCGGCGGCGGCGCTCTGCGCCGACGCGGAGTCGGAGCAGAAGGTCACGGAAGCGAGGTAGTAGCAGTCCCAAACGTTCGCGTTCGTGAAGGCGTCGACTCTGATCGAGTGGACGGCGCCGCTCCAGTAGGAGTAGGACGACATATCGATGATCTCGGAGCGGTACTTGTATCCGTTCGTCGGGTTGTACTTGACGCTGCGATCCGCCGTGGGGCCGGTGACCGCTCCCGCGCACATGAACAGTTCGGTCTGCGCGGCGGTCGAGGAGTTCGTCGTCGGCGTTCTGTAGGTCACGACGACGTACTTGTATACGTCCGCGGAGACCGACGCCATGTTCTCAATTTCGAGAAGGACGTACGGGTCGCCGCCCGTGACCGCCATCATGACAGATCCCTCGGCGTCGCTGTAGGCGACGGAAAGGTTGTTGGCGTTTGTGAAGTAAGTCATCGCCGACGGTGAATTAAACGTCAGCTCGACGTTCTGCGCAGCGGACACCTTCGTCGGACCGAAGGCCGAGAGGCACGCCGCGCACATCACGACGACGAGCATGAGTGAAATCAGTTTTTTCGGTGCAGTTTTCATTTCGGACCTCGCAGAATAGGAATGGAGTTTTTTACTGTATTACTGATTGTAAGTTTCGAGCGAATAGTTGTTTATAAGGCCGCGGTTGTCGCGGAACGTGTTTCTTATCTGGTTAAGACTTCCCGCCGCGATCAGGTAGCTGAACGTGAGCGGTTTTCCGACTATCAGAGTCATGTTTCTTCTCGGCGCGACGTAGTTGGTCGACGGCGCGTCGGGGCTCGGACTTCCGTCGTATCCGAACTTGCCCGCGTGGAGCGTGTATACGTTCGGAACGTAGAGCCCGACTCCGAATCCCGAGTTGTCGCACCACGCGCTCCAGAATTCGGACGTCGACTTGAGATCGAACGCCTGATTGTTCGTCTCTCCCCAGAAGATCAGGTCGCTTCTCTTTATGAGCGAGTCGCCCGTCCACGGGGAGTTTCCGTTGTAGTAGTAGAAGTTGTTGAGAGCCGATACCGTGTAGAACGCGGGAAGCTCCTGCCAGCCGACGGTGTGCGTGTATCCCGAGAAATCGACGAAGCGGTTGTCTACCTTCACGAAGTTGTCGTAGAGGGTGTACCAGTTCTCCATGTAGCTGGGAGTTATATGTCCGTCGTGACCCCAGTCCATAGGTCTGACCTTGACGTAGATCGCGCCGCTCTGAACTTCAAGGTCGACGATCTGAGAGGGGTTGTTGTGGCCGTCGCCGCCCTGAACGGGGTTGTATCCCCACGGGCTTGTTCCCATGAGGCCGAGAACGTACGGCGCTTTGTTGATACCGTAGTACGACTGCTGTATCAGACGGCCGACGTCGTATCTGTTGAGCAGGTTCGCGTAGTTCGGGTTGTTGTCGTTCAGCTGCTCGTAGTACGAGATGCCGCCGCCCATCGTGAGGAGAATACCGACTTTGACGTTCTGGTTCTGCAGATATATTTCTCCGTTGTAGTTTGTGCAGTCCTCGGTGTCGATCCCCTTGAGCGCGAACGCGGTCGCGGAGGCGCAGCAGGGATAGAGGGTGACGGATACGATGTCGGACGCCTTCTCGCCCCTGAAGTATCCGGGCGTGATCGTGCGGAACGAGCCGATACCGGACGTGGGTTCGAGGAAGAACTCGTCCGTCGCGGTCGTGCCGTTGACTTTATAGGTGATGATGCCTCTCGCGATGGTCGTCGAGATATATTTAAAGGTCACGCGGTCGAATTTTTCGTCCGGCTGACGGTCGAGAGTGAACGTCAGCGAGGAGGAGAACGCGTAGGCGTCGCCGGTCGACGACGTCTGTCCCGAGAACGTCGCCATAGTCGTCGTTCCGTTCAGCGGAACGACTGCCTGCGCCGCGGTGGGCGTATACGCTCCCGTCATTCTGTCGAGGGAGCGCGCCTTCGTCGAAGCGGACGATGCCGCTACGCTCTCCGTTTCGGAGATATAGATCGCTCCGAGGCAGAGGGAGGAGCCTTCGAAATCTATCTTTATCGAGTCGAAGTCGCCGCCGAAGGCGGAAACGTCGACCGTTTCATACTGATAATTTACGGAAGACGATGCCGTGAAAGCGTGCGCGGAAGACGCGATCGCTTCTCCGTTCTTCATGAGCGTTACCGTCGCGGGGACGGCGCTTCCGGTATTGTTCAGATATACTATTGAAAGGTACTCGCTGTCCGCCGAGATATCCTTGTCCGAGAGGTCGGCGGTGACGGATCCAGTATCCCCTTCCGCGGTGAGCATCGCGCCGGCGTTCTCCGCGCTGTATGAGATCTCTGCGGAGGGAGCGGATATCTTCGGGAGCAGTTCAACGGACGAGAGATGCTTCTTGAGGAGAAGCAGGTCCTTGAGCCCGATCGAGCCGTCGCGGTTTGCGTCCGCGAGAGTTTTGTCGTACTCCGCGTCGTCGTCGCAGGCGATCACCCTTTTGAGCAGTCTGTAGTCGACGAGGTTGACATTTCCGTTTCCGTCGGCGTCTCCGAGCTGTCTTTCGCCGCCCTCGGAGGAGAGCCTTGAGAGCTCGGACTCGGTGTCGAACTGAACGCCCTCGGCAGCTCCGGAATAGTTGCCTGTCAGAATACCGACGGTCTTAGCACCGTAGGACGACGCCGCGTCCGCGTTCTCGAAGAGATATACGGAGTGAAGCGAGAACGAGTCGCCGGCGGTATACGTTGCGAACGTGTCGAATCTGAGGTTGTGTATCTTGCCGCTCCAGCCGGAAGCGGAGGAGAGGTCTATGACTTTATATGCGAAAGATCCTTTTTCGGGGACGAACGAGACCGACTTCGCCTCGGATTCTCCGGTCGAGGAGCCTGCGGTGTAGAAGATCTGAGTCGGGGTCGTGTTCGTCACGGACGCAGGTACGCTGTAAACGACCGTGATATATTTGTAGACGTCCGCGGATACGTTGCCCGCGTCGTAGTTTATTCTGAAGTACGGGTCGTCTCCGGAGGATACGAAAGCCGTCACGCCGGACGCCTGGTTGAGGCTCATGGAGACGTTGTTCAGCTTTTTGACCGTCGTCTGAGCCGCCGCGCTTCCGAAGCGGAGCTTTGTGTAATCGAGGTTTTCCGCCTCGTATTCCGCCGCAGTCTTGACCGTGTCGATCTGCGCCTTCGCGTCGGCGAGCGCGCTTCTGACGGCGCCTTCCGTTTCAGCCGCGTTGATGGCGGCCGTGCCGTCGGCGATCATTTGCCGTATCACCGCCTGCTCCGCCGCTCTGTAGTCGGAGAGGGAAACGTAGGCGTTCAGAGCGCGAAGTGCGTCCGCTCTCGCCTCGGCTATATCGGAAGGAGTGAGGGCGGTGAGCATCGTCTGAGCGTAGATGCGGACGAAGAAGTCGTTCGGGTGGTTGACGTTGTTGCCCGTGACGTCGCAGTATCTCTTTATCTTAAGTATGTCCTTGAACGAGGAGTATACGTTTGCGAAAGCGACGCCGTCGTATTCGTTCTCGATCTGCTGCATAACGGGGAGATAGGACTCCTGAACGCCGTAAAAATACGTTTCGGGGTTCGGAACGAGAGGAGATACGACGATGAACTCGCACGTCGGGCGGGACGCGCGCACCGTGTCGATTATGGTTTTAATATTGGATTTGAACGTCGCCGCCGCGACTCCGGCGGTACCGTCGTTGGTGCCGAATCCGATGAAGACGAGATCGGGGTTGTACGCGACGACTCTCGACGCCGTCTGCTGAACTCCCCAGTCGGACTGCATACCTCCCACCGCGGTGTCGACGGAGGAGATGTCGTTGTATCCGTACTTCGCCTTGAGACCGGCTACCGTCATATCGGGCCAGGTCGGCATCTGCGGCGCGCGGTTGAGGAACGAGGACGCGTTGCATCCGACCGTTACGCTGTCGCCGAAGAATACGACGGAGAGGTGCTGCTTGTTCTGAAGCTTGGACAGAGTGCCGGGGAGAAGATCCGCCTTGCTCTCCGGTACGAAGCCGTTCCACGACTCGTCGTGCGTGTAGGTTATCGCGAGCTGCGAGTTATGTATATCTCCGCTCTCGCTGAAGTAGGTGTATCTGCCGTCGCGTATGAGCATCCAGTTCGCGGAGTTCGTCGACGGCTGAGTTGCGGCGTACCAGTTCGTATACGCGGTGCAGGGTATCGCGCCGCCGGGGACGACCTGGAATTTTCCGTCCGCGGTTATAATATAGTCCGTGCCGTATCTGTACTCCGTGCCGAGAGTCGCGTTTCTGACGGAGATGACTTTCTTGATACCGTACATCAGGCTGACGGGAGGCAGGGTGCCGTCCGCGCTGCAGAGCGGGTGTACCGATTCGTTGAAGGTGATCCCGCCCTTCCACATCTTGCGGGTGTACGTGTCGAGACGGTACGCGTTCGAAGCGAGAGCGGCTTCGTCGAACTCTTCCGTGACGCCGTTCGCGGCAGCCGCCGCGCTCGCCGCCGCGCCGGTCGCCGACGCGTAGTCGGAGCAGAACGTGACGGACGCGAGGTAGAACGCGTCCCAGATGTTGGCGTTCGTGAAAGCGTCGAAACGGATCGCGTGGATCTTTCCGCGCCAGTAGCTCTCGCCCGACATATTGACGATCTCGGAGCGGTACTTATAGCCTCTCGTCGGATTGAAGAGCACGCTGTACCCGCCGGTCGGCGCGGCGATATCTCCCGCGCACATGAAAAGCTCCGTAGTCGCCGCGGCAGAAGTGTTCGTGTAAGGAACTCTGTAGGTCACGACGACGTATTTGTACGTGTCAGCTGAGATATCGAGAGTACCCTCTACGTTGAGGAGCACGAAGGGGTCGCCTCCTGCGACCGCCATCATGACGGCTTCTTCGCCCTCCGAATACTGGACGAGAAGGTTGTTCGAATACGTGAAGTTGTTCATGCAGGACGGATCGTTCAGCGCGATCTCAACGTTCGGCGCAGCCGAAGTCCTGACTGCTCCGTGCAT
>CADBTH010000220.1 GCA_902797495.1 uncultured Ruminococcus sp. | reverse complement strand
CGCCGCCATCGCGAGCGGCATCGCACGCAGCGGCGCCGATATCATCGCGATAGACGGCTTCAGAGGAGGAACGGGCGCCGCGCCGACGAGAATACGCGACAACGTCGGCATCCCGATAGAGCTCGCGCTCGCCTCCGTCGACCGAAGGCTCCGCGACGAGGGCATCAGAGGAAACGTCTCTCTCGTCGTCGGCGGGTCGATCAGGAGCGCCGCGGACGTCGTGAAGGCGGTCGCCCTTGGGGCTGACGCCTGCTACGTCGCGACCGCCGCCCTTCTCGCGCTCGGGTGTCATCTCTGCCGCACGTGTCAGAGCGGCAAGTGCAACTGGGGCATTGCCACCCAGCGTCCGGACCTTGTAAAGAGGCTCAATCCCGACGTCGGCTCGGCGCGCCTTATAAACCTCATGACCGCTTGGCGGCACGAGATCAAGGAGATCATGGGCGGAATGGGCATCAACTCGATAGAAGCCCTCCGCGGCAACCGCCTTATGCTTCGCGGAGTGGGGCTGACCGAAAAAGAACTTGAGATACTCGGTATCTCTCACGCGGGGGAATGAATATGAAACGGGTATACGTTAACGAAGAATGGTGTCTCGGGTGTCATCTGTGCGAGTACAACTGCGCCTTTGCAAACTCGGGGCTGAAGTATATGGCGTCGCTCAAGGGAAAGAAGATCTTTCCGCGTATCCACGTCGAGGAAGGGGACAGGGTGACGTTTGCGGTGTCGTGCCGCCACTGCTCCGACCCGATCTGCGTCAAGAGCTGTATCGCGGGCGCGATCTCTAAGCGAGACGGGGTCGTGGTCGTCGACCGTACGAAATGCGTCGGGTGTCAGACGTGTATCCTCGTCTGCCCGTACGGCGCGCTCGTTCCCGGAGAGGACGGGACGATGACCAAGTGCGAGCTGTGCCTCGACAACGCGTCAGGCGCGCCCGCGTGCGTCGCGGGATGCCCGAACAGGGCGATAGTATATGAGGAAAGGGAGTGACGGGATGAAGCGCTACGTTATTATCGGCAACGGCACCGCCGCCGTCGGATGCATAGAAGGAATAAGAAGCGTCGACCGGGACGGCGAGATATGCGTTATCTCCGATGAGCCTTATCACGTCTATTCCCGCCCGCTCATCTCCTATTACCTCGAGGGGAAGACGGATAGGGAGCGGATGAAATACAGACCGGACGACTTTTATCGAAAGAACGGTTGTAAGACTTATTTCGGACGGCGCGCCGTTTCGGTGGATACGGAAAACAACAGAGTCGGGCTCGACAACGGAGATTGGTTGCCATACGACTCGCTGTGCTGTGCGGCGGGATCGTCTCCGTTCATACCGCCTTTTGAAGGGCTCGACTCTGTTGTGAATAAATTCAGCTTTATGACTCTCTCCGACGCGCTCGCCGTGGAGAAGGCGGTGACGAAGGAGAAGAGAGTACTGATCGTCGGCGCGGGGCTGATCGGTCTCAAGTGCGCCGAGGGGCTTTGCGGCAGGGCGAAAAGCGTCACCGTCTGCGACCTCGCGGGCAGCGTTCTGTCGAGCATCCTCGACGAAGAGTGCGCTTCTCTGATGCAGAAGAGACTTGAGGAGAACGGGATAGAATTCATGCTCGCCGACACCGCGGCGTCGTTCGACGGAAACTTTGCGACGATGAAGAGCGGGAAGACGGTGGAGTTCGACGTTCTGATCCTCGCTGTCGGAGTCAGGGCGAACACGAAGCTTCTCTCGGACGCCGGGATCGACGTCAATCGCGGGATCATAGTTGATGAGAAAATGAGAACGTCGGCGGACGGCGTTTTCGCGGCGGGCGACTGCGCGGAAGGGTACGACTCGTCTCTCGGCGCAAGGCGCGTTCTCGCGATACTCCCGAACGCGTATATGCAGGGGCACACGGCGGGAGTTAACATGGCGGGAGGAGACGAGGCGTTCGACAACGCGATCCCGATGAATTCGATCGGGTTCTTCGGGCTTCACGCCATGACCGCGGGAGCTTACGACGGGGAGCTTTACGAGGAGAAGGACGAAGACTCGATCAAGAGGCTCTACGTAAAAGACGGCTTTTTAAAGGGCTTTATGCTCGTCGGAAGGGACGAGAGAGCGGGGATATACACGTCTCTCATACGGGACCGCGTTCCGCTGGGCGAGGTCGATATTCGCGAAATGAAGAAAATCGCCTCTAATACGATTTTTTCATCCGAAAAACGTAGAAAAAGATTCGGGGGTGTGGTATAATCATGGTAATAAACGTGAAGGGTCTTGACCACCGCGGGATAAACGAAGCGATAAGACGCACATGCGGCGACTGCACACTGACCGGATGCCTCGGCGAGAGATTCATCGCCGCCGGTATGTCGGGCAGGCGCGTCACGATAGAGGGGACTCCCGGAAACGCGCTCGGCGCGTATCTCAACGGCGGCACGATAAACGTCATGGGGAACGCTCAGGACGCGCTCGGCGATACGATGAACGACGGGTGCGTCGTCGTTCACGGCTCATGCGGCGACGCGCCGGGATACGCTATGCGCGGCGGCTCGATCTATATCAGAGGCGACGCGGGTTACCGCGCCGGGATACACATGAAGGCGTACCGCGACAAAATCCCCGCCCTCGTCATAGGAGGGTGCGCCGGGAGCTTTCTCGGGGAATACCAGGCGGGAGGAGTAATCGTCGTGCTCGGGCTCGGCGGGAGCGGCCGTCCTGTCGTCGGCAACTTTCCTGGCACCGGTATGCACGGCGGAAAGATGTTTCTCCGCTCCGACTGCAAAGGGATAAAATTCCCGAGTCAGGTGACGGTGCGCGAGGCTGACGGGCGCGATCTTGACGAGGTCGGACCGTACGTCTCGGAGTTCTGCCGCCTCTTCGCCGCTGACGAGGACGCGATAATGTCGTCCGCTTTCACGGTAGTGACTCCGGACAGCAAGAACCCGTATAAACAGATGTACGTTGCAAATTAAGGCATAAAGAAAGAGGAAAAACATGAAGTACTCTAAAGAGGAAGTCATTCAGTACGTCGCGGAGGAGGACGTGAAGTTCATCCGTCTCGCGTTCTGCGACGTATTCGGCAATCAGAAGAATATTTCTATAATGCCGGGCGAGCTGGAGCGGGCGTTCAAATACGGCATCGCCTTCGACGCTTCCGCGGTGCGCGGCTTCGGAGGGGTTGAGAGGAGCGACCTCTTTCTCCATCCCGATCCCGAAACGCTGACGTGGCTTCCGTGGAGACCGGAGCACGGGAAGGTCGTCAGAATGTTCTGCGACATAACGTATCCGGACGGAAAGCCCTTTGAGTGCGATACCAGAGCGCTTCTGAAACGCGCCGTCTCAGACGCCGCGGCGGCGGGGTACGAATTCTTCTTCGGAGCTGAGGAGGAGTTTTACCTCTTCGAGCTCGACGAGGCGGGCGATCCGACGAAGATCCCGTACGACAAGGCGGGATATATGGATCTCGCGCCCGACGACCGCGGAGAGAACATACGCCGCGAGGTTTGCCTCACACTCGAGCAGATGGGCATCACCCCCGAGAGCTCTCATCACGAAGAGGGTCCCGGACAGAACGAGATAGATTTCAGATACGCCTCCGCGCTGACGGCGGCGGACAACGTGATGACCTTTCAGAATGTCGTCAAGATCGTCGCGAGACGAAACGGACTCTTTGCCGACTTCTCGCCGAAGCCGCTCGGGAACTGCCCCGGAAACGGATTCCATATCAATATGTCGGTGTCTCCCGATAAGTCCTCCGAAAACCTCTGCCGTATGATAGCGGGAGTGCTTGAGCACGTCGTCCCGATGAGCGCTTTCCTCTGCCCGACGGAGGATTCCTACCTCCGCCTCGGAGTCATGAAGGCGCCGCGTTACGTTTCTTGGTCGGGAGAGAACCGCTCTCAGCTCGTCAGGATCCCGGCGGCGCTCGGGGAATACCGCCGCGCCGAGCTAAGGATGGCGGACCCGTCCGCAAATCCTTATATCGCCTTCGCCCTCGCAATATACGCGGGACTTGAAGGGATAGAGCGCGCTCTCGACCTTCCCTCTCCGGCAAACGTGAACCTTTTCACGGCGGACGCCGAAACTCTGAAGAAGTACAAAACGCTTCCCGAGAGCCTTGAAGAAGCGAAGAAAACAGCGCGCGAAGACGGTTTCATAAAAGAGCACGTCCCGGAAGCGATACTCGATATTTACTGCAAAAACTGATCCATCATAAATTCCGGCGGAAAGGGGGAGAGATATGAGCCTTGAAAAACGAGTCTTCAGCGTTCTCGCAGTCTCGTCAAATGAAAAATTCAGAGAAGCTCTGAGCGCCCTTCTCCCCGAGTCGGATTATTCTCCGGTGACGTTTGCAAAGGACGTCAATTCCGCAAGGCGCGCGCTGACTGAGAGGGAGTACGATCTTATTATAGTCAACTCTCCGCTCCCCGACGACCCCGGGATCCGCTTTTCGATCGACTCGGCGTCGTCCGGCAACGCGGCAGTCCTCCTCATCGCCGGAGCGGAGCTCTACGACGACGTCCACGACAGAGCGACGAAGAACGGAATATTCATGCTCATGAAGCCGACGTCGAAGCAGATCCTCTCCACCGCTCTCGACTGGATGGCGAGCGCGAGGGAGAGACTTCGGAAAACGGAAAAGAAGGCGCTGACCATAGAGGAGAAGATGAACGAGATAAGGCTCGTCAACAGAGCTAAGTGGCTCCTCATCTCGGAGGTGAAGATGGACGAACCCTCCGCCCACCGCTTTATAGAAAAGCAGGCGATGGACCGCTGCGTATCCAAACGCGAGGTCGCCGAGGAGATAATAAAGACGTACGGATAAATAAAAAAGCCTTCCTGTGCGGAAGGCTTTTTTGATTTCCGTTACTGCGCGAGCGCTTTTCCGAGCTCTTTGCAGGCTTCAAGCGCTTCGACCTCGAGCGCGCCGAAGCGGTGACCGAGACTCTTTGATTTTTTCTCAAGATGTGAAAAATCGTAATCTATTCGGTTTATCAGTTCCACCGCTTTTTCATCCCTGAAAAGGTTTGGGAACTGCTCCGTGCACATCTTTCTCCCGTAAAGCGGGATCACGAGCGTCTCCTGCACGGAGTTTTTTTCGATGTGATTTTTGTTTTTCACTTTGCTTCTCCTTGAAGCGTACCGTTGTTCCGGCGTTCGGTTAGCAACCGCTAACCGTTCGACTTATTATAGCACCAAGCCACGCGTTTGTCAACCGTACGAAGAGATGTTTTGGAAAAAACATACCGACATTTTATTATTTTCGGTTGATTATGGGTTCGATTTATGATAATATTAAGTTGTAATATTGCTCATCAAGGGAGAAAGAAATGGAACTGATACAGAGCTTTTCGGTAGATCACACAAAGATCGTGCCCGGCATTTTCACGAGCAGAGTCGACACACTCGGAGAATACTCGGTCACGACGTACGACGTCAGACTCAGAAGACCGAACAGAGAGCCGGTCATCGACGTCGGCGCGATGCACTCTCTCGAGCACATCATAGCGACATACCTTCGCAATGACCCCGACTGGAAGGACGAGGTCGTCTACTGGGGACCGATGGGATGTCTCACGGGATTCTATCTGATACTCAAGGGCAACCGCGAGCCGAGGGAGATCTTCCCGCTTTTGCTCGGTGCGTTCAGAGCGGTGGAGGATGCGGACGAGGTGCCGGGAGCTACCGCCGTCAACTGCGGCCACTACCTTATGCACAACCTTGAGATGGCTAAATGGTATGCAAAGGCATTTGCCGATTATCTCGAGGCAAATGCCGAAAACAGCGCGATCTTCGAGTATCCGAAGACAGAGCGGCTCGTCACGGAAGAGGGGCGCAGTTTCTTCGATTCATAAACTTCCGCAGAAAAAAACGCATCCGCCGATCGTTCGGCGGATGCGTTTTTTTATTATATGATTCTGTTATTCGTGCATCATCGCATCGAGCTCGGCGTCGGATTTGACGGTGAGCTCATTTTCGTTATAGAAGCGGGTCAGCAGGGTGGCGATCGCTTTTCCCTCGTAAGTGAAGACGAAATCGTAATAGCCGGGTTCACATTCTTCGGGATGAAGATAGAAGCTGCCCCATTCCGTTTCATCCGGATTTTCCGCATCCTCGGGATAATGAAGATCGCAATAGTTCGCAAAGTTCGGCATAAGGTCG
>CADBTH010000219.1 GCA_902797495.1 uncultured Ruminococcus sp. | reverse complement strand
CTGACGGCATTCGGGCGCAATTCAATTCACGGAGCGAAGCGAGAATTCATGGCGAAGCCAATTCACGGAGCGAAGCGAGAATTCATGACGCGGAGCGTCAATTCATTTTAGGTAACAGGCAAGATTATGAAAAAATTAATTTCACTTTTAATCGCTATAATGTTACTGCTTCCGGCGGTGATACCGTCGGGAGCGGTGACTCACGGTTACCTTGCGGGAGACGTGAACGACGACGGGGCGCTTTCCATGAAGGACGTTCTCGCGCTGAGGCGGCTTCTCGCGGGATCGGCTGACGAGGGAGACGTGTTTACTCTCGCCGCCGACGTCGACGGCGACGGTACGCTTACGATGAAGGACGTCTTGAAGCTGCGCCGCATCATCGCGGGGGCTGAGGATGCGGAAGGGAACAACACGGATGCGGCTTACAAAGTCGACGGGATAAGGATCGCAGATCGCAATATCGCGCGGTACGCTATCGTTTATCCGAGGGTGGCGCCGGAGGGCGCGTTCCATCCCTCGATGGAGCACGCGGTGCGCGACCTTCGCGACTATATCGAGGCCGCCTGCGGCGTTACTCTGAATATCGCGTACGAGGATTCCTTCGACGGAGCGGCGGCGATAAGATACGTTTACGACGAGGCGGACGAATACGGTCTCGGCAAGGAGGGCTTCGTCTTCGAATGTGAGGACGGGGAGTTCACGATCACGTGCGGAACTCAGCGCGCCTCCCTCTACGCGACCTACACGTTCCTCGAGGACTTTGTCGGTTACAGGTTCCTGCCGGCGGACATCGAGTACCTGTACGGCGCGGACGTGATAAATATCCCCGAAGGATACTTCGACCGCCAGGTGCCGGGCTTCGTTTACCGCGGAAGCACTCAGGCGGGAACGACTCACAAGAACTTCTACAAGATGAAGATAAACGCTCTCGACGGCGGCGGTCAGGCGAACGAATGGAACGGCGGGGGTCTGGGCACTCTCTACATCCACGCTCACTCCTTTGCTTATCAGATGCTCGGCTTCGATCAGGCTTACACGGCGTACGCGAACGACTTTACGAATCCGTACCACACGAGCCAGCCCTGCATGACCGCGGACGACACGTACGAGAAGATAATCGATTTCAACTACAGACTGATCGAGGAGCGCGAGGGCTGGGGACAGCATCTCGGCTACTACTACACGCAGATCTCCTGCGCCTCCAACGACAACACGAACTACTGCAACTGCGAGAAGTGCAAGGCGGTATATGAGGCTGAGGGCTCCGTTTCCGGCGCGATGATGCGCCTTGCGAACCGCGTGGCGGAGAAGATGACGGAGGACTATCCCGACCTCGATATCTACACGATAGCTTACGCGGGAGGAAACGTTCCGCCGAGGATGACGCGCCCCGACGAGGATGTGTGTGTCCACTTCTGCACGACGGGGTGCAACAACCACCTGCTCCGCAGCACCGAAGAGTGCGACGAGGCGGGCGGCAACCCGAGGATGCGCGGGCCCATATACTACAAGGGTCCGGTAGAAAACTACGGCAACTCTAAGGACATGGCGTACATGTCCGACTGGCTCGAGCTGACCGACAACATCTACTTCTGGTACTACGGTGCGAACTACAACTATTTCGTATCTCCCGCCGCGAACCTTTTCAACTTCTACGACGACGCGAAATATCTTGCCGAGCGCGGGATGATCGGTTTTTACTCCGAGGGCTCGAGCGAGCCTGCACATTACAATTTTGAATATTTGAGGACTTATCTCGCTTCCAAGGTGCTCTGGGATCCCTATATGACCGAAGAGGAGTTCGAGCGCCACATGGACGAGTTCCTTGAGATATATTACGGCGCGGGCTGGCGCGACGTGAAGAGCTATATCTTCATGTCGAACAGGGCGTCGGACGAGGCGGGCTGCTGGACGAACAACCACGACGCCCCCTGGGACGTTTACAGCGAGGAGTATTTCCTTGAGCACTACGACGAGATGGCGTCTCTCTTTGACTCCGCTTACGAGGCGGCAAAGACGGATGAGACGAGACGTCACGTTGAGGAAGCGAGCGTTCACGCTCATTTCCTCGGGCTCTCGGCAACGTACGACAGAGATTTTGTGAACGGAGACGCGGCGGCGAAGGCCGCTTACAGAGCGCGTTACGAATGGCTCTGGAACTACTATAAAGACAACGGCTACGACGGCGACTACAACCCGGACGGCATACGCGGCACCGTCTTCGGCTCGGGGACTGCGAATTTCAACGCCTTCCCGAAGAACGCCTCGAACGTCGTCTGTCCGATGGACTGGATCTTCGAAGACGGCTTCGACGGTCACGCGGGAGTCTGGACGTTTCCGTTCGGCCTGCCGAACTGAGAGTAGACGATGAATGACGGCCTTTTTGAAAAAAGGCCTCGCGAAAAACTTTAATAGCCGCGAAAGCCTTCGCTTTCGCGGAGGAGGGAATACCGTATGAAAAGATTTGCTGCGGCGATACTTTGCCTTGTTATGCTCGCCTCGGCGTTCGTTATGCCGTCGGGAGCCGTGACTCACGGCTACAGGATCGCCGACGCGAACGACGACGGAGTCGTGAACCTGAAGGACTCGCTCGCAATGAAGAGGGCGATAGTCGACGACGCGAGCAGACGGGCGCTGACCTATCAGTCGGCTGACATGAACTCGGACGGCGTTATCAACGCGAAGGATCTGAGAATGATCGTCCGGGTCATAACGGGCGAGCTCACGGTCGAGGGCAACAACACGGACAACCGCTACAAGGTATCCCTCGTGACGAT
>CADBTH010000218.1 GCA_902797495.1 uncultured Ruminococcus sp. | reverse complement strand
TATTACGGATATAATAGGAGCGGCGCACTGATGGGAAGAGACGTAATTATCGCCTGCGATTTTCCGACAGCGGAAGAGACGACGGCGTTTCTCGACAAATTCACGGGCAGAAAGCCCTTCGTCAAGATCGGCATGGAGCTATTCTACTCCGCTGGTCCCGACGTCGTGAGAATGATAAAGGAGCGCGGACACAAAATATTCCTCGATCTGAAGCTCCACGACATACCGAACACGGTTAAGCGCGCGATGGCGGTACTGTCGCGCCTCGACGTCGATATCTGCAACCTTCACGCGGGCGGCACAGTCCGCATGATGGAGGCGGCGATTGAGGGTCTGACCCGTCCCGACGGAACGCGCCCGCTTCTGATCGCGGTGACTCAGCTCACGTCGACCGATCAGGAGTCGATGGAGCGCGACCTGCTGATACGGGAGCCGATCGAGCGCGTCGTCATGCACTACGCGGAGCGCGCGAAATTCGCAGGTCTCGACGGAGTCGTATGCTCTCCGCTCGAGGCGGGCAAGGTACATGAAGTATGCGGCAAAGATTTTCTGACCGTGACCCCGGGAGTCCGTCTCGCGGGCGACTCCGCGGGAGACCAGCGGCGCGTGACGACGCCCGCCGACGCGAGGGCGCTCGGCTCGGACTATATCGTCGTCGGCAGGTCTATAACGGGCGCCGCCGACCCCGTCGCGGCGTACGAAAAGTGCTTATCCGAATTCGTTGACTGAGAGGTATATATGGACACAAAGAGACTTATTGCAAGAGATCTTCTGAAGATAAAGGCGGTATTCTTCCGCCCCGAAGAGCCGTTCACGTGGGCAAGCGGTATCAAGAGCCCGGTTTACTGCGATAACAGATTGACTCTGACGTCCACCGAGGTGAGGCGAGACGTAGAGGAGGCGCTGGCTTCCGCGGTAAAAGAGTATTTTCCCGACGCCGAAGTCCTTATGGGAACGGCGACGGCGGGCATCGCCCACGCGGCGATCACCGCGCATCTGATGGGGCTTCCCATGGGATACGTCCGCTCTGGAGCGAAAGACCACGGCAGACAGAACAGGATCGAGGGAAAGCTCGAGCGCGGTCAGAAGGTCGTCGTTATCGAAGACCTGATCTCGACAGGAGGCAGCGTTCTCGAAGTCGTCGACGCGCTGAAGGAAGAGGGAGCCGAGGTGCTCGGCGTCGTTTCGATCTTCACTTACGGGATGAAAAAGGCCGCAGACAGATTTGCCGCGGCGGGAGTTGAGGCGCACTCCGTCACCGACTTCGACACGACGGTCGACGAGGCGGCGAAGGAAGGCTATATAAAAGCCGAGGACGCGTGGCGCCTGATCGCTTTCAGAAACGATCCGTCGGACGAGAGCTGGATCGGAGAGAAAAAATGAGAAGCGTTATCGATATTCTGGACTACTCGGTCGACGAGCTTGAAGTTCTGATGGATCTCGCGGAGGATATGATCGCATACCCCGACAAGTACGCGCACTCCTGCGCGGGAAAGAAGCTCGCGACTCTCTTCTTCGAACCGTCGACGAGGACGAGGATGAGCTTCGAGGCGGCGATGTACGAGCTCGGCGGCTCCGTCATCACGATGGAGGACGCGGGCAATTCTTCCGCGGCGAAAGGCGAGAGCGTTTCGGATACGGCGAAGACGGTGAGCTGCTACGTCGATCTGATCGCGATGCGCCACCCGAAGGAGGGGGCTGCCCAGGTCGCGTCGGAGGCGGCGTCCGTACCCGTGATAAACGCGGGCGACGGCGGCCACTGTCACCCGACTCAGACCCTCGCGGATCTTTTGACGATACGTCGCGAAATGGGCGGATTCGACGGGCTGACCGTCGGTCTTTGCGGAGACCTCTATTACGGCAGGACGGTCCACTCGCTGATACACGCGCTCTCGAGATACAAGAACGTGAAGTTCGTCGCCATCTCTCCGCTCGAGCTGAGGCTTCCGGACTACATGAAATCGGGGATCGACGTCACGGAGACCGCCTCCCTCGAGGACGCGCTCCCCTCGCTCGACATCCTCTATATGACGAGGATACAGCGCGAAAGATTCGACGATCCGAAGGAATACGAGAGGCTGAAGGACAGTTATATGCTGACTCCCGACAAGCTTTCTCTCGCGAAGAGCGACTGCTCGGTGCTCCACCCGCTGCCGAGAGTCAACGAGATTAGCGTAAAGGTCGACGACGACCCCCGCGCCTGCTATTTCAAGCAGGTGCTGAACGGAAAGTATATGCGCATGGCACTGATATACACCCTCCTCGACGAGGCGCGCCGCTCTTCCGTCAAGGCGGAAAAGGTCGGCATCGTGACAGGTCAGCCCTGTAGGAACCCGAGATGCATCTGCTCCGTGGAGCAGGAGCTCGAGGCAAGATTCAGGATAACGCTCGACGGCGTCTCCCGCTGCGTTTTCTGCGACAGCGCCGCGAGATGAGTATTCAAGGGGGAACTTTTGAAAAAGTTCCCCCTTTTACCCCCTCAAAACTTTTGAGGTATTTTATTTTTTACACCTTGCGGCGATA
>CADBTH010000217.1 GCA_902797495.1 uncultured Ruminococcus sp. | reverse complement strand
TGTCGTTTGTGTTTGCCATAAGATAACCTCTCTGATATATAAAATTATTTATTCTTTATCTTCTCTCTCAGATATTCCGCAAGCTCCGCGACTCCGTCTCCGCTCTTCGCGCAGGTGAAGAACACGTCGGCGCAAGAGTTTCTTTTGCGTATATTTTTTACCGCTCTTTCCCGGTCGAAATCAAAGATCGGCGCGACGTCGAGCTTTGTGACGGCGACGGCGGACGCGACCTCGAACATCAGCGGGTACTTCAGCGGCTTGTCGTCCCCCTCCGGAACGCTGAGCAGAACGAGATTCATATCCGACCCCGTGTCGAATTCAGCGGGGCAGACGAGATTCCCTATGTTCTCGAGAAAGATCACGTCGAGACCGTCGACGCCGAGCGCTTCGAGCGCCTCGAGGCTCATCTGACACGTTATGTGGCACGCGCCTCCGGTGTGCATCTGTATAGTGCGCACCCCGGTCTCGCGCTCGACGGTCAGCGCGTCTTTGTCAGAATCGATATCCGCCTCGATGACGCCTATTCTGAACTCCTTTGAAAGCGCCGGTATCAGCTTTGTCAGAAGCGTCGTCTTCCCCGCTCCGGGCGACGACATCACGTTTATATAGTATACGTTTTTCTCTCTTGTCAGAGCGCGGACTTCCTTCGCCCTCTCGTTGTTCCTGGACAGAATGTCCTCTTTTATAAGTACTGTTTTCATAATATTAATTATATCAACTAAACTAATAAAAGTCAATTGGAGCTATTTAGTTTTTTCCCGATTTAATTGAAGGTTTATAATCGTTTTTCTCCGATCATTCACTCACATATTGACAAAAGCCGCGGATTAAGGTATAATAATCAAAAATTTCGGTTGGAAGCCGAACGACGGCGCCAAGCGCTTTAAAACCGTTTACCGGAGCACAGGCCGTAAACACGCTTTTTGCCCGGTAAATGACATCATTCTTATCCGGAGGTACTTACAATGGCATGTTTTATCGCGTGCGCCGCTGAAGCGGCGATCACCACGATCGTAACGAAGATCGTTGAAAAGAAAGAAAAAGAGCAGAAGGATCTGCAGGTAAGCTTCGACGGAGAAAAGGTCGAGTCCGCCGCGAAGATCCCCTTCTCGCGCAAGCTCAAGTGGCTGAACCGTATGCTTTGGGGAGGCAGCGCGCTTCTTATGTTCGAGCATATCTGGCACGGCGAAGTCATACCTTACTTCCCGTTCCTGACCGCCGCCGCTAACCCTGAGGACGCTTCACAAATGCTCCGCGAAATGGCGACAGTCGGCGTTTCCATGGCAGTTCTCGTCACTCTCGTATGGCTCGGCATCGTCGGGATCACTTCCCTGATCGAAAAGAGAGCCGTGAAAGAAGCGAAAGAGAACGCCGCGAACGAAAACTGAGGAGGCGCGATATGACCCTGTTGATCTCGGTTTTTGCAGCGATCATATGCACGGTCATCTGGTACAAGGGCGCGCCGAAGAGCGAAATGAAAGTCGGCATCCTCTGCTGGATGTTCTGGGGCTCGTCTCTTATGTGGCTTGTCGACGCGATCTTTGAATACGCCGAGCTCGGCGCAGAATATTTCACGCCCGCTCCCGCCGATATGCTCAACGACTTGTTCCTCGGTCTGTCGGTAGTGGCGCTCGGCCTGATCATCTGGCTCGTTATCCTCCTGATCAAGGACCCGAAGGGCGTTGTCAAAGCTGCTCTTTTCAAAAAGAAAAACTGATAAATAAGATGCGCGGCAGGTTTTACCCGCCGCGTTTTTTCGTTGAATATTATATCTTTTCAAGCTCCGTGTGCGCGTCCGGCCTGCCGCTCATCCCCGCCGTGGCGCAGAGGCGAGTACGCCGCCGCGAGGACTCCGAGCTCGCGGCAGTATGGTATCAGCGCGTATTCCGGACCTCTCTCAGCTTTCCGTTTTCACCGCAGAACGCATAAACGATCCGTTCGCGGGCTTTATCGCCTTTACGGGGCACACCGCGATACAGAGATGGCACCCTACGCAATTTTTTCCGACGATACGCACCTTTCTCGTCTCCGGGTCGAATTCAATCGCCCGATGTCCTCCGTCCCTGCACGAGATATAGCATCTGCCGCATCCGCAGCACCTGCTGTTGTCTATCACGGGGAGCGTGACAGTGTCCCTCTCTATTCCGGAGCTGTCGACGACCGAGCCTGCGGCGGCGCCCACCATATCTTTAAGTGAAGCGATCCCTTTGCACTTCATATATCGTTCAAGCCCGTCCTTCAGGTCGTCGATAATCCTGTATCCGAACTGCATGACCGCGGTCGTGACCTGAATGCTCGCGGCGCCGAGCAGGATGAATTCGACCGCGTCGAACCAGTTTTCGACGCCGCCCATACCGCTCAGATGCATTCCGCGAAGCCCGTCCGACCTCGAAAGATCGGAAATGAAGCGAAGCGCGATAGGCTTTACCGCGGCTCCCGAATATCCTCCCGCGATCGATCTTCCGTGAACGGGCGGCTCAGCGACGAGCGTGTCGACATCCACTCCCGTGATCGAGTTTATAGTGTTTATTGCGGATATACCGTTTGCGCCTCCCCGCTTTGCCGCAAGGGCGACCGGCGCCATGTCCGTAATATTGGGAGTCAGTTTTGCGAGTACCGGAAGAGACGTCCCGCGCCTTACCGCCGCGGTGAACCGCTCGACGAGTTCTTCCGACTGACCTATCGTCGCGCCGAGATTTCCGTCCTCCATATTGGGGCACGAAAAGTTGCATTCTATAACGGAGGCGCCTGCCGCCTCGCACATCGCCGCGAGATGAGTCCATTCGCGCTCGTCCCTTCCCATTATCGAGGCGACTATGACCTTTTCGGGAAACTCTTTTCTGAGGCGTTCGAAAACCTTCAGATTCTCTTCCACGCTGTGGTCGGAGAGCTGTTCGATGTTCTTGAAACCGAAAAACGAGTTCGAGTGGTGACGGACGGAGGAAAACCTGGGAGACGCCTCGTGCTGAGGGAAATTGCAGACCGTCTTGAAAGACGCTCCCGCCCACCCCGCCTCGAAGGCGCGGCGACACTTTTCGTACGAGCCCGAAACGACGGACGAGGACAGGAGAAACGGGTTTTCCAGTCTGACGCCGCAAATATCCGAGGAGACGTCGACGGAATCGATCTTCTGCACCGGAAGGGACTCAGCCCCTTCCCTCACTCCCGTGAGCAGGCCGCGTATGGCGACGGAGCGCCCTCTCCCGGAAAGGAGGCACGCCCTCTCGCACGGCGCGTCGCACCCGCGGCAGCAGTCTCCTGTCCTCTCCGCCGCGCCGAGATAGTTTCTGAAAAACATCGACCTGATTATTCCGCCCGGGTCGCAGTCCGAAGGGCAAGCCCGCGAACATACGGGGTCTTCGCACAGCAGGCACTTGTTCACTTCAGCCCTGTCGTAATAAAAATTGTATTTGAATCTTTCGCCGCTCATAAGTACCGTCTGTCTTTCTTAATAATAGAGTTTTTACTATTATACACGAAAATCATAAATATTTCAACTCCGTCGCCTTTATCAGCTGGAAGAGGATGGAATCCCGCAAGGCAGCGGATTCGGACGGGTAAAATATACGTATTATTATCAACCGGAGTATTGATTTTCCAATTGTTGTGTGATATACTGAAGGTGACAATTTTAACCACCGCTTTTTAAGACAAATAAAAGCCGGAGAAATTGCGTCTTCGGCAGCGTTTTAAGGAGGCAAAAATGAAAATGAAACTGAGACTCATCTCGACGCTTCTTGCCGTTCTGATGATATTCGCGCTGTCCGCCTGCGGAAAGAGCGGCGACGCGGAAAAGCCAAATGACGGGGAAAAGACTGAAGATCAGGCGCAGACTCAGACCGCGCCGGACTCGCAGACTGACGACGTCAAAGATACGTCAGCCGACACCCCGGACAAGCCGGCGGAGAGCGCAAAGCTCACCGGAAAGCTCAATCTCATCGAACTCGACGACAGGGATCCGTCCGTTCTTCGAGGCGTGGCCATCAGCGGCAACTGTGCCGGCACAGCGGAAGGTTTCAACAGCAAAGAGCCTTCCCTTACCGACGTCCGCTGCATCTTTGAACTGA
>CADBTH010000216.1 GCA_902797495.1 uncultured Ruminococcus sp. | reverse complement strand
TCTTCTTCGAGGGAGAGAAAACGGGACTCGGCGTTATGCGTCCCCTCGCGCTCCACTATGAGAACGACCCGAAGGCGCTCCGCTGCAACACGGAATTTCTCGCGGGCGAAAACCTTCTCGTCGCACCCGTCGTCGAGCCGGGAGTCGTCGAGCGCCTCGTATATCTTCCGAAGGGCGACTGGTACGACGTTAACACGGGAAAGAAGATACGCGGCGGAAAATCGATCATTGCCTCCGCTCCTCTCGACACGCTTCCGATGTACGCAAAAGCGGGCTCCATCTTCCCGAACTACGAGGAGATGAACTACATAGGCGAGAAGAAGCTCGACCGCCTCATCCTCAAAGTGTATCGCGGCGACGGCGAATATATCCACTACGAGGACAACGGCGAGGACTTCGCATACCGTCAGGGCGAGTACAACAAGTATCGCTTCACGATATCGGAGGACGGAACGTTCAAAGGAAAACTCGTTCACGACGGATACTCGAAGAAATACAAAACGTTCATTATAGACTTTGAAGGTAAGACGTACAAGGTCAAGGCGGCAAAAGAATTTGAAATTAAGCTGAAATAATACCGGAGGAGTCATGATCTACTTTCGTTCCGACTACAGCCAGGGCGCGCACCCGAAAGTAATGGCGGCGCTCGAGGCGACGAACTTTGAACACACGGACGGCTACGCGATAGACCGCCACTGCGAGCGGGCGGCGGAAATGATAAAAGCTATCATAGGACGTCCCGACGCGTCCGTTCACATGATGATCGGCGGAACGCCGTGCAACGTCACGGTCATAGCTGCGGCGCTCCGTCCTTACGAGACGGTCATAGCCGCAAGGTCGGGACACTGCTACTTCCACGAGACGGGAGGAGTCGAGGCGACGGGACACCGCGTCACGACGGTCGAGCCGTCAGACGGAAAAGTCACGCCGGAAGGTATCGATTTCGCCATGAGCGAATTCCAGGACGAGCACACTCCGAAGCCCGCGATGGTATACGTCTCACAGCCGACGGAGATCGGCACGGTATACTCCAAAGCGGAGCTCGGGGCTCTGCGCGCAAAGTGCGACGAGTACGGACTGATGCTCTATCTCGACGGCGCGCGGCTCGCCGCGGCGCTGACGTGCAAATCGAACGACCTGACGATCTGGGATATCGCAAATCTTACCGACGCTTTCTATATCGGCGGCACGAAGTGCGGCGCGCTATTCGGCGAGGCGCTCGTGATACTGAATCCGAAGATCGACGACCACTTCCGCTGGATGATAAAGAGGCAGGGCGGCATGCTGGCAAAAGGGCGGCTGATCGGCGTTCAGTTTGAAGCTCTGCTCGAAGGCGGCGAGGACTCGCTCTACTTTGAGATCGGGCGGAGCGAAAACAAAATGGCAGACCGTATAAGGTCTGCGCTGACCGGACTCGGCATTGAATTCTTCGGCTCGTCTCCGACGAATCAGGTCTTTCCGATCCTCCCCGCAAAAGTCGTAAAAGAGCTCGAACGGGACTTCTTCTTCTACGAATGGGCTCAGGAGTCGGACGGCATGATCCCCGTCCGACTCGTCACCGGCTGGGGAACGACGGACGAAGACGTCGAAGCCCTGATAACGAGAATAAAAGAACTGATATAAAAAGAACGAAGGGGAACTTTTGAAAAAGTTCCCCTTCACCCTTCAAAACTTTTAGTAAGGCGTTAAAGGCTAAAGAATTATTCAAGAGCGTCGAGTCTGGCTTTGCACGCTTTGTATCTCTCCTCGCGCGTGAGGATGTTGTCGTCGTCTGCAATAGCCGAGTTGTAGCACCAGACGAGAGGGTAATACTTGAGATCCGACAGATATGATTCGCGGTCTACAGGGTCTTGCATTTCTTTTGCTTTCGGATAAAACCTTATTACAATATCCGTGATCTTTTCAACGCAATCGAGCGCGTCGTTCAATTTGTCAATTGCAAGATAGCAGCAGGACATTGAAGACAGCGCTTTTATTTGATAATACTGCGCATCGCGCAAGTACTCATAATCGTCGCCGAAAAGATTCTCAAAGTCGTATGCGACCTCAAACTGTTTTTTATATACTGCGATCGCTTCTTCTTTTCTTACGTTGCCGAAAATAGAGATTCGTCTCGCTAACCCCCAGAGAGAATCAGCATAGCTCAGCAAGTTTGACTTTACCATTCTTCTTGCAATAGCTTCCGCCCCTTCTCTGTCATCCTTTGCGCAAGCTATAGTATAAAGTTCCCTGTCTTGAGTAAACGGATGCTTCGGAAGTTCAAGTGCGACGGATTCCGCTTCAGACCATTTTTCTTTGAGTGCATAATACTCAACAAGGTTATCACACACATACGCCAGACGGCTCGGATCATTGTCTCTCTTTTTTAAAGAAAGAAGCATACCTACGCCCTCATTCCAAAGCTTTTCGTACTCATCGGCGGGAATCTCAAAATACTTGTAGTGTGATCCTTGATTGAGGTAGCTGTAGAGATAAAATGCACAATCATATTTCAGATCATAATTCAGCGGATATTTTCTGAGCAGATCCTTTGCTTTCGTGTAAACGATATAGCAGAAATTCTCCTTGCCCGGCTTCCACGGTAAAGTATTAAGTTCTTTTATTTCCCTTTCAAGTTGTTCAAGGTCATCCTTCTCGTTCGTCCCCGCGCCGAGGAGGCAGTCGGTTGTGACGCCGAGAACTCCGGCGAGCGGAAGAAGAAGCGTGACGTCGGGACAATAGAGATCGCATTCCCATTTAGATACGGACTGCGCCGATACGCCGAGCGCGTCGGCAAGATCGCTCTGCGAAATATCAGCCTCGTTTCTGAGGAGCTTGAGCCTCTGTCCGAAACTTAACATATTATCATTCCTTTCGTATTTTGATTTGAAAATACGCGGCCCCGTTTTTCACCTGTATTCTATCACAGCGGGGGACAAATGTAAACATAG
>CADBTH010000215.1 GCA_902797495.1 uncultured Ruminococcus sp. | reverse complement strand
GCCGTCATTGCTTTTCGTCGCTCTCGCCGCTTGACGTATTCATATACGCCTCGCGCGGCGAGATCACCAAATCCGCCGTCGTTTCTCCTCCCTGTCCAGTCTGCAGACTTTGTCTGCAGACTGACCGGCGCTCGAAAGAGCGCCGGTTTCTTATCTGTACAGATCCGATATTTCCGAGAGCATTTTTTTGAAATCCTCCACCGCGTACGCCGGGGAGGATATTTTCATTTTGCCGCCGAACGCCATGATCCAGCCGTAGAAGCGCGGGCTGAGCTGCACTTTTACGTGCGCGGTAAAGTCGAGTTCTCCACCCTGAGTCAGTGTAACGTCGGAGCCGAAGCGGTCGATCACCGCGCCCGCCATCTCCTCGGCGCAGTCGAGCGCGACGGTCTCCGTCTTTCCGCCGAACATATCGAAAATGCCCGTCGGGTACATCGACATCTCGGACGACTTGAACACCGCCTCTCCCTCGCGCGCCTCGTCCGTTATCTCGACCCTCTCCATCTTGTCGACTCTGTAGTGCTTGACGATCCCGCTCTCCGAGTCGTAGGCGGCGAGGTAGTAGTTTTCGTCGTTCCAGATCAGAAGCCACGGGCTGACGACGTAGCGCTTGCCCTCGCGCCGCGCGACCTTTTCCTTTTTGCTGTTGTAGTTGAAGTATCTGAAGGAGACCTTGCGGTTTTCGTTAATCGCCTTGTGGATGAAGTCGGTCGTGTAGTATATGCTCTTGTTCATCGACTTGATGCGCTCTGCGATATGCACCTGCCTCGAGAGCTCCGACCTCTCGTAGCGGCTCGTGAGCGACGAGAGCTTGTTTATCAGCGTGCGGCTCTTGGCGGTCGTGATAAATCTCGACGCCTGCACCGCGTCGACGAGAAACTTCAGCTCCGGCAGCTCGAATTCCCTTGAGGCGACGTAGTAGCCGCCGCCGTTTCCCTTTTTCATCTCGATATCCATTCCGTACGCGCGAAGCTCTTCGATATCCTCGTAAATGCTCTTGCGCTCGGCTTCGATCCCGTATTCCGAAAGGATCGATATGATCTTCGCGACCGATATCGTGTGATCGGCGTCCGTGTTTTCGAGAAGAATATCGCGGACTCTTATCAGTTTCAGCTTCTGTTTCGCCTGCTTTGCCATAACGCGCCTCCTCCGTTTTTTATATTCTATCACACTTTTTCGGAGAAGTAAATAGTAAGTCCGTTTTTTTGTACATCTGTCGCCGTATAATGAAAACGTAAAAAGAAAACCGCCCGGTGCGGGCGGTGAAAAAGATACGGAGGTATAAAAATGAACAGGATCGCAAACGTTATAATCTACTCTCTCGGAATAGGCGCGCTCGGCGGGTCTCTCTGGGGCGCGGCTCAGCTGCTCGACAAACTGCTCGGAATGATGCCGAACTGACGTCATCCGGCCGGTCTGCTGATAAGCAATGAGCACTTTCCGCGGACCGTAACGGCGACGCCCGCCGGGACGTAAACGCTGTCGCCTTTTTTAACGGCGAGCGTACCACCGTCCCACGTTATCGCGCCGTCACCTGATAAGACGACGACGGAGAAGAACTTTTCCGAAAGATCCGAAAAATCTCCGTCGAGTTCGACGATCTCGGCGACGAATTTGTCGCACGAGACTCTGCGAACGCTGCCGTATGGCAGTTGCTCCGTGACGTCCGAGAACGGGTGAAGACCTTTTTTCGCGGTCGTTACGGCGTCGATCGCCTTCTCTATATGAAGCTCCCGCGGACGTCCGTCGCGGCCGAGACGACCGTAGTCGTACAGTCTGTAAGTCGTGTCGGAGTTCTGCTGAACTTCGGCGAGCAGTATACCGCGTCCTATCGCGTGGACAGTCCCGGGTTCAACGAAGTAAAGATCCTTCGGACGGACTTCCGTCCTCCTGAGGATTTCCGTAATTTTTCCTTCTTTGATTTTTTGTTCGATTTCCGAAAAATATTCTTTGCCGATTAAATTCTTTTCAATTCTCCCACTTTCAAACTCTTCGTTGAACCCGTGGATGAGCGACGCGCCCTCGGCGCAGTCGACGATATACCACATCTCGGTCTTCTCGCTGTCTCCGGGGTACTTCGCGGCGCACGCGGCGTCGGGATGCACCTGCACGGAAAGGTCGCTCTCGGCGTCTATCAGCTTAACAAGGAGCGGAAAGTTTTCCGCGTCGACACCTGGCACGTCCGAAAGGAGGCGCCCTTTGTATTCTCCGTTCAGAACGGTGTTGACGTCGTCCTCGCGGCACGTCAGCATCCACGCCTCGGCGGCGGGCGTCGCGTCGGACTCCACGCCGAAGTCCTTTATCAGCCGCTCTCCGCCCCATATATAGTTCTTGATTATCGGTTTAAGTAACAGGGGATACATATCGACCTCCGTGTGTTTCAGATAATATAAGAAAAATCCAATTGATAATATTCGCGCGGACTAAAATAAATTGCTTTTTCCTAAATTACAGTCAGAACACAAAGTTTGCAAATTATCAATGACTGTTTCTCCGCCTTTTGACCACGGAATAATGTGATCGACTTGCAATTCCAATCCCGGGGTTGTTGCAGGGGACCGCCCGCAAATGCAGCATTTGAAGCTGTCTCGTTGAAGAATAAAAAATCTCATTCTTAAATTAATGTCTCTTTTTGTTTTATGCATAAATCTAGTTGTGTCCGTTGTTGCCTGAGCAGGTTGGCTTTGCTCGTTTTCCGGACCAACCGGCTCTTCTATTTCTTTTTCTCCATTCATATAATCAACAAAAAACTCAAGCGCTTTTCTCCACGATCCCAAACGACGTTCATAAGTATGAAGAGAGTATTTGCTTTTTCCGTCTTTTATATCAGTCGTCGTTGGTTGTCTGCCTAATTCAATCCATAATCGTTCGATTTCTTCTAAACAAGCGTATTCGCTGACTTTGTTTTTTGTTCCACCGCCAAGCGGATGGTCAAATGGTACTAGCCCTGCAGCATTTAATGCGTTGTTCCATGAACCAAATTTGCGCAAACACACGTCAACAGAATACTTCCCGTTTTGAGAATACTCTGAACACGTTATTGTTTTTTTGTTCAATAATCTTGCTACTTTTCTAATATCGGATGACAAGACTTCTGCTTCAATGCCTTTGTTGTTTATTTGGCTGTTTAATATAATTAAATTGCACTTCTTTAACGCTATTGTCCATCCACCAAAACGTCGAGCGATTGTAGTACATCCATATAATCCGCCATTGTTTTTATACTCAGCACTTGTGAGCGTACTCTTTCCAAGTATATTTGCTATTCTTTTAATATCCTCAAGCAATTCATCATCAGATATATTTCTATGATAATCATTTAGTTCATATTTCATAAAGCTATCACCTTATTATTTGTTTTCCATTTTGCTTTTGACGGTGCGACAGGAGGCGATCAGCAATCTGCGGATATTTCCGCAAAGTTTTTCCGCTCTCTTGAAATCGGTTTCTTCAAGCCTTCCGGTTTCAAACATCAATTGTAGACAATAGCTCGTTTCATTCGCTTCTTTCAGAGCGATTTCGAGTTTTGCAGTAAAGTCCGCTTTGCTGTGAGCATATTGTGCTTCGTGGATGTTTGCCCCGATGGAGGTTCCTGTTCTTGCCAATTGATTTATCATATAAGAACTCTTCGGAGCATTAAAATTATCAACAAGATTTACAATCAATTTTGCAAACTCAAAGGAAAGTTCGACAAGTTTGTTTTCTTCCATATTTTCTATCACCTCAAAAGATATTATAACTGTAATGAAGATAATTGTCAATGATATACGCGGCGCTGCCGCGTATGATATACCGTGCTGACGCACAGCATGATATACACTTCACTTCGTTCCTTGTATGATATAATATCCGTTCCCTCCTTTTTACGCCCGCAGGCGTATATCATCCGCAAAGCGGATATCATACCGAAGGTATATCATCCGTTGCCGAAGGAACGGATATCATTGAAAAAACGCGCTAAGCGCGTTTTTTCTATCATCAAGCGGTTTTTGCCTATTAACGGCATTAATCGCTTTTTAATTATTAATTATTTGAAGAAATTGATTTTTTCGCTTGACAAAGGTTTGTGCGTGTGATATACTTTGTCTATAATAAATATTATAAAGCGATGACCGGAAACAAGTAGCATCTCAAGCAACTGCGAAGAGAGCCGTCGGAGGGTGCAAGACGGAGAGCCTTGATTTGCGAATACATTCCGCGAGCTGCGCGGCAAAAGCTATTCGCCAAAACCGCGACGGTCACCTGCCGTATAATAGGGAAGGCATGACAGTGCCTGATGAGGCGGAGTCCGTGAGGACTTCGTGAACTGAGGTGGTACCGCGACCGACCGATCGCCCTCTGTACAGATCAAGTACGGAGGGTTTTTTGATTCTCCGGACTAAACAGAAAGGGATTTTGAAATGCCTATTACCGACTTCCTCGAAAGAAACGCAAAGATCTATCCGCTCGACACGGCGCTCGTCGAGATCAACCCGGCCAATCAGCCCGCGAAGCACGTCACGTGGCGGGAGTACAATCTGATCGACACGAACTCGGAGGCGGACAAGTATCGCCGCGAGATCACGTGGAAAGAATTCGACGTCAAGGCAAACCGCTTTGCTAATCTTCTCTTCACGCGCGGCATCAAGCGCGGCGACAAGGTCGCCATCCTTCTGATGAACTGCCTCGAGTGGCTCCCGATCTATTTCGGAGTGCTGAAGACGGGCGCGATAGCGGTCCCGATGAACTACCGCTATTCTTCGGAGGAGATAAAGTACTGCCTCGATCTGTCCGATTCGAGGATGCTCGTTTTCGGTCCCGAGTTCATCGACCGCATCAACGCGGTCAAGGGAGAGCTCGGCGAGATCGACGACTTTTTCTTCGTAGGAAAAGACGACGAGACTCCATCCTACGCTGACAACTATGACGAAATGACTTACTACTGTTCGTCAATGGTCCCTCCCGTTGAGATAAAGGACGACGACGACGCGGTCATATATTTCTCGTCCGGCACTACCGGATTTCCGAAAGCGATACTCCACCGCCACGACGCGCTCGTCGCGTCATGTCTCACAGAGCAGAAACACCACTCGCAGACGAAGGACGACGTATTCCTCTGCATTCCGCCGCTCTATCACACCGGAGCAAAGATGCACTGGTTCGGCTCGCTCCTCACAGGCGGAAAAGCGGTGCTGCTCCGCGGAGTGAAGCCCGAGTGGGTGCTTCAGACCGTGTCGGAAGAGAAGGCGACGATCGTTTGGCTCCTCGTGCCGTGGGTGCAGGACATCCTCGATACGCTCGAGAGAGGCGAACTGAAGCTCGAGGACTACAGACTGTCTCAGTGGAGACTGATGCACGTCGGCGCGCAGCCCGTTCCGCCGTCTCTTATCAGAAGATGGAAGAGCGTGTTCCCGAGCCACGACTACGACACTAACTACGGACTTTCCGAATCGATCGGCCCCGGCTGCGTACATCTCGGAGTCGAGAACATCGACAAGGTCGGCGCTATCGGCAAGGCGGGCTACCTCTGGGAGACGAAGATCATCGACGAGAACGGAAAGCCCGTCGCGCGCGGCGAGGTCGGAGAACTCGCGGTCAAGGGGCGCGGCGTCATGAAGTGCTACTATAAGAATCCGGAGGCGACCGCGGAGGTCAAGCGCGGCGACTGGCTCCTCACGGGCGACATGGCGAAGGAGGACGAGGACGGATTCATCTACCTCGTCGACCGCAAAAAAGACGTTATCATCACCGGAGGTGAAAATCTTTATCCGGTACAGATAGAGGATTTCCTCCGCTCAAATGACAAGATCAAGGACGTTGCGGTCATCGGTCTTCCCGACAAGAGGCTCGGAGAGATCGCCGCGGCGATAATCGAACTCAAGGAGGGCGCGGAGTCCTCCGAAGATGAAATATACGAATTCTGCCTTGCTCTGCCAAAATACAAGAGACCGCGCAAAATAATCTTCGCGGACGTCCCGAGAAACCCGACGGGTAAGATCGAGAAGCCGAAGCTCCGCGAGATCTACTGCAAGGGAAGACTAGTAGAAGTGCAGACCATGGGTTGAAAGGAGATATAAAAATGACAGCGCAAATCCTTACCGGAGCTCTGATAGTGGTCTTTTTCGCGATCATGATCGGAGTCGGGATCTACTCGAAGCGTCACGCGACCAATGTCGACGGCTTCGTACTCGGAGGCAGATCGGTCGGCCCGTGGCTCACCGCGTTCGCCTTCGGAACGTCTTACTTCTCCGCTGTTATCTTCGTCGGATACGCCGGACAGTTCGGATGGAACTTCGGCGTGGCTTCAACTTGGATCGGACTCGGAAACGCCTTTATAGGATCGCTCCTCGCGTGGGTCGTCCTCGGAAGAAGGACGAGAGTCATGACTCAGCACCTCGACTCGAAGACGATGCCCGACTTCTTTGAGAAGAGATACGGCGCAAAATCGCTCAAGATCGTAGCGTCCGTCATCGTCTTTATTTTCCTCATCCCGTATACGGCGTCTCTCTACAACGGGCTCTCAAGCCTTTTCAACATTGCTTTCAAAGTGCCTTACTGGGTATGCATCCTCGTAATGGCAGTCCTCACCGGCATTTACGTTATCCTCGGCGGTTATATGGCGACTGCCATCAACGACTTCATACAGGGCATCATCATGCTCATCGGCATTTCCGCCGTCGTGATCGCGGTCCTCAAGGTCAACGGAGGACTTCAGGGCTCAATGACCGCTCTCGCAACGTCGGAGAACGGAGGATTTCAGTTCACGTCGTTCTTCGGGCCGAACGTTGAGTTCCTGTTCTTCGTCGTGATGCTGACCTCTCTCGGCACGTGGGGACTTCCTCAGATGGTCGGAAAGTTCTACGCGATCAAGAACGAGTCGGCGATAAGAAAAGGAACGATCATATCGACCGTATTCGCGGTCATCGTCGCGGGAGGCTGTTACTTCCTCGGCGGCTTCGGCAGACTCTTCGTCACGCCCAACGAGGCGGGCGCTCCGTCCGTCGGAAACGACGGCGTCGTTCCGGCGATGCTCTCGAAGCTCTCTCCCGTAATAATCGCGATAGTGATAGTTCTCGTCCTCGCGGCTTCCATGTCCACCCTCTCGTCTCTCGTCCTGACGTCGTCTTCGACTCTGACGCTCGACGTTATCGCGCCGGCGGCTAAGAAAAAATTCGACGAAAAGAAGAAGCTGAGAGTTATGAGACTGTTCATCGTCTTCTTCATCGCTCTCTCCGCGCTGATCGCGATACTGAAGGATTCCGTATGGAAAGACTTCGTGTTCATCGCGCAGATGATGGGCGTTTCGTGGGGCGCGCTCGCAGGCGCATTCCTCGCGCCTTTCCTGTACGGGCTTTACTCCAAGAAGACGTCGAGAGCGGCGGTCTGGGTGTCCTTCGTCTGGGGCGTGGGACTAATGATCGTTCAGCTTCTCGTCTCCATGAAGGTGTTCGTATTCGACGGAGGCGTTCTCGGATTCGTATTCAAGAATTCCCTCTACTCCGGCGTGTTCGCGATGATCGGCGGACTTATAATCGTCCCGATCGTCAGCGCTCTCACTAAGCGCAGCCGTCCGGATAACGTCGACGAAATGTTCTCCTGCTACGACAAGAAAGTTCTCGT